>CANHDN010000204.1 GCA_947459415.1 Bacteroidota bacterium | reverse complement strand
TAAAGTTTAGGTAAATCGTTGGGATTATGCGAAAAATCAGCATCCATTTCAAATATATACGCATAGTTGTTTTTTAAACACCACTTAAATCCTTCAATGTAAGCTGTACCCAATCCGTTTTTTTCTTTTCGTTCTAAAATATGAAGATTAAGTTTAAATGCTTGATCTTGTAAGTTCTTTACAATACTTGCCGTACCATCTGGTGAATTATCGTCTACAATGAGAATATCGAAAGATTGTTGCAATGCGAAAACAGCACGAATGATATCTTCAATATTTTCGCGTTCATTGTAGGTAGGTATGATAACAATCTTTTTCGACAAGGTTTTCAAACTTAAGTTTTTCGCTGCAAATATTCAATTTTAAAAGAATATTTGCTTACTTAGCGCCTATGAATGCACAAAAAAAGGCCGTGTTTTTAGATAGAGACGGTGTAATAAACGTAGAGCGTGGTGATTATATTTCTCGTTTTGAGGATTTTGAAATATTACCTCATGTAGCACCTGGTTTGCAGAGCTTGCGTGATGCTGGATTTATTTTTATTGTGATTACCAACCAAGGAGGTATTGCAAAAGGTTTATATGATGTGAACGAATTATCAAAAATGCATGCCTACATGGAAAGTGAACTATTAAATATTGGTGTTCAATTTGCAGATATTTATTATTGTCCGCATCATCCAGATTTTGGAAATTGCTTGTGCCGTAAGCCTCATTCATTACTTGTAGAAAAAGCGATTAGTAAACATAGGATCAATCCAGAAAATTCAATATTTATTGGCGATAAGCCGCGAGATATTGCTTGTGGAGAGGCGGCAGGTGTAAAGGGTATTTTAATTGAACCAAATGAAAATTGGATTTCTAAAATTGAAGCGTATTTGTAAGAAATGATGAGTAAAAAATTAAACCTATTAGACAGCACCATGATTGTAATGGGCAGCATGATTGGCTCCGGAATATTTATTGTTTCGGCGGCCATGTTGCGCGATCTGGGTAGCATAGAAAATTTACTAATGGCTTGGTTAATTACGGGCTTGCTTACCTTGTTGGGGGCCTTAAGTTACGCAGAGCTTGGCGCCGCCATGCCCAAAGCGGGCGGACAGTATGTTTATCTAAAGGAAGCTTATGGGAAATTGTATGGGTTTTTGTATGGATGGACGCTTTTTACCGTTATCCAAACAGGCACTATTGCCGCAGTGGCGGTGGCTTTTGCTAAATTTGCTGGAGTCTTGTTTCCGGAGGTGTCTGAGAAAAATTTAATACTTACTATAGGTAATTTTAGCATGAGTACGGTTCAATTAGTGGGCATTGCCGTAATCTGGCTACTTACCTTGAGTAATTTTCGTTCGGTAAAATCGGGGGCATTGGTTCAGAACGTATTTACCATTAGCAAAATTTTAGCACTCATTTTTGTAATTGCGGCTGGGGTATATTTTATTACACAATCGTCAACCGTAAATTGGCAATGGAACTGGAGTAATTTATCTATAGAAGGTTTGGGAATTGGGTTGTTTGCCGCGGCATTGGTGGGTTCTATTTTTTCGAGCGATGCCTGGAACAACATTACGTTTACAGCCGGCGAAATAGAAAAACCAGAGAAAAATTTACCTCGTGCCTTGGTTTTAGGAACAGGTGGTGTTACCATTTTATATATCCTTTGTAACTTGGTTTATGTTAAAGCACTTAGCAGCGCGCAAATTGAAGGCGCCGAGTTTGATAGGGTTGGAACCGTTTTAATGAATACTGTTTTTGGCGAAATAGGAGCTATTGTGATGGCTATTGTAATCATGATTTCTACTTTTGGTTGCATCAATGGTTTAGCTTTAAGCGGCGCAAGGGTGTTTTATGCCATGGCCAAAGATGCCTATTTTATTAAATCTGCCGCCTCCTTAAACAAGCAAGGAGCTCCGCAAAAGGCTCTTATCATGCAGGCCATCTGGACTAGCCTATTAACATTGAGTGGCTCGTATGGTGACTTATTAGATTACGTGGTATTCGCAGTGCTTATTTTCTATATTTTAACTGTGGCAGGTGTATTTGTATTAAGGTCAAAAATGCCCGATTTGGAAAGACCTTATCAGGTTTTTGCTTACCCTATTGTTCCTGCATTGTATATACTTATTGCTTTAGTAATTTGTATAAGCTTGTTAATGTATAAACCTGCCTATAGTTTTGGCGGATTGGGTATTGTATTGTTAGGGGTTCCCGTTTATTTTTTTATGAAGCATAGAACGCAGTGATGCCAATTAGAAAGATTTATTTCTGTTTACTTTTGCTTTTCTTTTCAAAGGGAATTTTTGCTCAAGATTTAGGTAGCTTAACCAGTAAAAATGGGCAAACAAAAGAAGTTTCCTATTCTCTTTCTGCTTCACCCATTTTTGCTTGGGTATATGCGCACGATCGAGCTATTAAGCAATATAGTGGTATTACAGGAATTGGATTTCAGATAGATTTAAATAGGTATCGAGTAGATAAAAAAGCATTTGATTTTGCAGGCATTAGGTATAATTCTGGCTATAGTTTGCAATCCATTAAATTTTCTACACCAGAGCTAGGTATGGCCCTAAATATGAGTTATTTTATAGAACCATTTTTAATTGATAGGCCTAAATTTTCATTGAGACTCAGAGCGGCTGGCGGATTAAATTATGCGAGTAATCCATGGAATGCCAAAACTAACCCCAATAATAATGCCTACAGTTGGCTTTTTAATGGTTATTTAGGATTAGGTTTACATACCAACATAAAACTCAACAATAATCAATCTTTATTGGCTTCTGCCACTTACGGCCATTTTTCTAATGGCAATACAAATAATCCCAATTTTGGTTTAAATTTTCCTTTTATAGGTATTGGATATGAGCACAAAGTAACACAAAAAACAAGGCCCTTAGGTAAGGTCCTTGTTTATACTCAAAGGTGGCGTTTTGATATGGCAGCCCTATTTTCTAATAAGTCTTTGAGCGATTTTAAACACCTACGTTTTTTTACCTACGGTTTGTTCATGAATGCATCCTATAGAACAGG
>CANHDN010000203.1 GCA_947459415.1 Bacteroidota bacterium | reverse complement strand
CTATATCATCTAAGGCCAAACCAGCCTCTTGAGCACCTGCATCAGATTTAAACACCCACCTAAAGGCAACCTTTGAATTACCTGCTAAAAATGAAACATTATATTGTTTCTGATTAAATGCCGTATTGGTTGCATTAAAAAATGCTTGGAACCTCGGAAAAGCTGTATTGGTTGTTGAATTAGCAAAATCGTACCAATTGGTTAGCACTGTATTTCCAAGGCTTGTCCAGCTAGCACCTAAATTGGTACTGTATTCTACAATATACCCATCATAATTAATTTCGAACCTATTTTTAACCCTAAATCTCAACGTGTAAGTTCCACTTGCAGTACAATTAAAGTTTGGAGAGTATAACATGGTTTGGGTATTATTGGCATAATTACCAACCAAGCCAGTAACCCATGCATTACTTCCACTGTTCACCCCATTTTTACCTGAAGCGGTAGAGTTCCCTCTCTGAAATTCGGTTCCTGTAATAGTTTCAGGTCCAAAATCTGTGGGGTTGGTCTCAAAATTACCACCATTCCCTACCAAGTATGGAACAGAACGATAGGGCAAAATTTGAATATATGAGTTATAAGTTTTTGTTTGGGCACCTCCATTAATTTGCAAGGTTACATTATAAAAACCAGGAGCAAAATATTGTTTACTTGGATTCTGAGCGGTACTAAAAGTTCCATCTCCAAAGTTCCAATTATAGTTTAATGCACCCACAGAGGTATTGGTAAATTGCAAGATAGAACTCACATAGGCCACCCTACGGTTTACAAAAAAATCTGCACTCGGTGGCATAAAAACATTGCTGGTAAACATGCCTCTGCCATGGGTAGCAGCAACAACCTGCTTATCAAAACCACGCATTTTTAGCATATCTGTTCTCACATTTGCAAAGCCACTGTTACTTGGTTGCCAATCTGTGCTTGTACCTCTGATGCTATCGGTTGTCCAAACACCTAATTCAGTTGCCAACATTAATTGCCAATTTTTATTTGGATTAAACAATGCCCAACGAATAGGCATATCTGGTAAATTACCTTCAATGCTAACCCAATTGGTTCCACCATTTTTAGTTTCCCAAACACTATTAACACCGTAATTACTATAGGTGATTACAATATGATTTTCATCTCCCTGTTCCACTTCAATGCAAGAAATACTTCCGGTAGGCATGCCTGTAACTCCATTGATATGGGTATCTGTTCCAGCTAATATGTGTGCATTATCTACCCGAATAACCCTTCCATTATTTAATCCGAAATACACCCGATTGGCATTATTGGGTGAAACTTTAACATGTGTAACCCTTCCATTATTAAAAAGAGGAACCGTATCAAAGGCAATGGAGTTTCCTGTTTGTGGGTTGTCCCATCTTACAAAAAAACCATTATTCCCAGCCAAATACATTTTGTTATTGGTATCATCATAATCGCTCGGACTTATAAAACTTCCAATATTTTGAGAAGTATTGAGCGCACTATTAAAACTTACTCCTCCATTGGATGAGCGAAAATAACTTGTATATACATAAGATGTAAACCAAAATTGCGGTTGATCTTGATCAATGTGACAAAACGCGCCATCGCCGCCGGTAACTTCTATTGAAGCTCCAACAGTAGAAGAATTTAAAGCATGGGAACCATTATCTTGTGTTCCTCCCAAATATTGGTTAGATCCTGCATTGGGATGAATATCGCAGGCATAAAACTGAGCGGAATTATAATTTAATTCTTTACTTGTAATAGTGGGTCCGCTTTGGGTAAAATTGGTACTTACATACATTCCTCCATCATTAGTAAAATAACATACATTAGAATTGCCTGGTGCAAAGCAAACATAATGCTGGTCTGCATGAACCTCCTGAAATCCGAAACCACCATACCAATGTGAAATCTGCTGCCAACTGCCTCCGCCGTTGCTGGTTTTGAATAAATCTACTCCTCCAACAACCACTACATTGGTGTTATTTGGATCAACTGCTAAACTTAAATCGTACCAGCCTTGACCCCTGCTAAAATCTTTAATATTTGCTGCTTGCGAAACACCCGGATCTGCATCAATAGGGTGGGAAGCTGTTGTATCAAAACTAATACCTGCGTTGGATGATTTAATGATTCCAACTATGCGCCCACTGCTCTCCACCAAGGAGTAAATGATATTGGTATCATTATCTGCAACGGCAATTTCCATCTCATCTTTATTTATATAACTTGGTAAACTCAGTGGATTGGTCCAAGTTACGCCTGAGTTAAAAGATTTGTGCATGGTTCCACCATTACTGGTGCCACCGCTCATGGTAACATACATGGTTCCATTTCTCATTACTTCTAAATCGTAGGCAATATTTCCTCCAGCACTTGCTATGCCTGATCCAAGGACTCTGGTAAATGTGGTTCCACCATTGGCTGAGCGGTATAAACCTGTTTTAGTTAATACCAATACCGTATCTCCATTTCCGATGGATACAATTTTTTGACAGAAATGAAAATTAGAATTATTGCTGCTACTTAATTGTGCCCAGGTGTTTCCTCCATTGCTACTTTTCCATACTCCTAAACCTCTAACAGCATCTAAATTATTATTACCTTCACCTGTGCAGAAATACATAATTTGCCCATTATTAGGAGCTTGGTCTATGTGTGTGATGGCTAAATTTTGAAAGAAATCATCGAAAGGTGTCCAATTAGGTGCCGTTTGGGTAATGTCTGTTGTTTTCCATAATCCTCCTGCCACGGCACCAGCCCATACGGTTTTACGTGTTGGGTCATTTCTATCTACAAGTAAGGTTCTAGTTCTACCTCCGCAATTGTTTGGTCCACGCTCTACCCAATTTACCCCAGGAATAGCCGCCTTACCCAGTCCTCTTTGTTGGAATAAACTTTGTTGGTATTGCCAGGCCTTTAGTAAACGTTCTCTTGGAACTTCATTTAGTTGGGGATCTTTGGTTAACTCAAATTCTTGCTCCCAAGCCAAGTCCATTCGGTCTTTTCTTGGCACCTTTCTTTTGGTATTAAATGCAATTCCGTGCTTGTTAAAATCTACAATTTCTAT
>CANHDN010000202.1 GCA_947459415.1 Bacteroidota bacterium | reverse complement strand
CTAAAAGTAAAAGCAGCTGTTACTAATGGATTTGGAGTAGCTAACACCGTATCACTATTGGCACATTTTCCTTGATTTGCCATTAGTATATATTGCCTTGCAACTTGCCCCATTGCAAAAGGATTCAAAATTCTGGTATCACTCAAATCAATAGCTGGAGTCCAAACATAATTTGCTCCAGTTGTTACAGCCCCCGATAATTGTGCAGATTCGCCAAAACAATACCGCACATCAGGACCAGCATCAACAGTCGGCATCTTGTCTACCAATATTGTTATACTGTCATTTGCCTTACAATTTCCTTTATTAGCCTCAACTAGATATTTTGTTGTATTTAGCGGAAAAGCCCTAGGATTAGATGCAGTATTATCAGACAATCCTATCGCAGGATTCCATTTAAAACTTGCCCCAGGAGAAAGCACATAAATAGAAATTGTGTCACCTTCACATATCACAGTATCACCGCTTGTAGTTATGATTAAATCAGTTAAGGTTAATAAAACAGAATCCTTTATCCTACAAATTCCATCACTTAATTCAATGTAATATTTTTTAGATTCCGCTGGAAAAACCTTTGGATTTAAACTTGCAAACTGCACCATTTGAGTGTTGGGAGACCATGTATAATTAGGTCCTGTTGATGTAGCTCTTAATTGTATGGTATCACCTGTGCAAAAGATGGTATCTTTGGTTAAAATATTTACATCTAAAGGATTCACAAAAACAGTCATGGTATCTCGACGTAAGCAAGAGCCATTTGAAACAGTTAAAATATAAGTAGTAGTTGTATCTGGATTTACAGTAGGAGTAGCGGATAGATTATTCAAAATGTTTTTAATGGGCAACCAACTAGATTGGGTTCCATTACCCATTCCATTTACCACCACAGATTGTCGTTTGCAAATAAATAAATCAGGACCAGCACTAGCAAATAATACCACAGGCTGAACCAATACCGTATCGCGTGCCATACAAGAACCTATGCTGCGAGTTAAAATAAACGAGGTATTGCCATTTACTCGTCCGCGCGTGTTTAACAGATTTGCATTGGCAAGCGGCGCAGCGGGCAACCAAGAAGGCAATCCAAAACCAGTACCATTTAATTGAAAGCTATCATTGCCGCAAATTTGAATATCAGTTCCTGCATTGGCAGTAGGCAAATTTTCAGTAGACGAAAACAAAAATAATTGACTAACCTCCGAATCTGATAAAGCACGATTGTATAATCGTATATCATCTATTTTGCCTCTATAATAATCTAAAATCCCAGGAAAATCGCGCCCAATTTGAAGTGGATTTGAGTTGTCAAAAGTAAAATTTGAAGGCGTTGAACTCGTCCCCAACAAAACGCCATCTTTATATACTTTCAAAATATTTCCATTGGTTGTTACTACATAATGATTCCAATTGTTCTGAACATTACTCATACCACCCGGATAATAAGGCCAAATACTACCATTATGAATAATAGAAACACCTGTGGGTGTTAGTGAAAATCGATAAGCACAATTTGCTGTTGAATTTGATTTACTGATAACCGAGGCATAATTCTCGCCATTTTGTAAAACCCAACCTTGTATATCGGCCCAAAAAGCAATCGTAACAGCAGCAATTGGACTACTTAAAGAAGTAGAATTGGGCGCAGTAATATAGGCATTTGTCCCATTAAAAAAATAGGCCCTATTGGGTTTATTAAACCTATCTGTTGTTAACGTAGCATTGAAAACCGTTCCATGATTTCCATTACCACTCTCATCATTGGCATTACCTGTAAAGGGATAACACGCCACCAAGCCATTGCCTATAGTGCCAGGCAATGTGCTGCAATTAAAACAACAATTTTGAACGTTTATTTTAAAAGTATCATAAACAATACAATTAGCAAGCGTTTTAGATAAAACATATTGGGTATTGTTTGTTGCAGTAAAAGTTGGATTTAAAATGGCAGGGTTACTTAAACCCGCGGTTGGGCTCCAAGAAAAGCTTCCCGTTGCAGTACCATTGAGTTGTGTTGAAGTCCCAAAACAAGCATTTAAATTTTGCGCAGAACCAGCCGGTGGACAGCATGCTTTAAAAGCTACATCATCTATGGCAAAATCGTTGCCATGAAGGGCGGTAGCAATATTTCTAATGGATAGGTTAGCCGTTGTGACTGAACCCGAGAACCAACTCGTATCGAGCAGTTTCCAGACATCTGGATAATCTGGCAAGGCCATATTACTGCTAATTTTTACACCGTTAATCCATAATTCTACTGTAGCAATGGGAGCTCCAGCATAAGCTGGTTTTGTTACAATATTTTTACACCATGCAGAAAAATTATAAAAAGTATTAGGAATTACACTTACACTTTGGTTCCAAACATTGGTGGGTGTGCTAGACCCATTAAGTACCATAAAATTACCCGTACCTGTTGTATGATCTACTCCCGAAAAAGCAAAATGTACATTTGAAGCATTATTTGTTATCACATAGCTAGCTTCTCCTAATGGATTAATGGTAGAATAGGAATAACCAGAAGTAAATCCAGAATTCCCCGAAGAAAAATTTCCATTGGTAACTAAATTGGGGTTAGTGAGCGATTGACTGTAATTGCATTGTGCATAAATAAAATTTATATTTATAAACAAACAACAAATCAGTAAAGCTATTTTGGGGTAGATTAATTTCATTATTTAATTTCTTCATCAGTTTCATGCAAAGCTAAAATATCCATATACCTATTGCTTCCCCTATTAAAATATGCATGTAATTCCATAAACTGCGACTTATTTTGGTTAGTCAACGTTATTAGAAAATCACCGATATTGTCATAAATTAAAAACGAGGTGTATCCCAAAGATACTAAAAAATCAAAAATATCAAAGCCTTGCTCACCTTGCTTAGCCAAAAAATAGGGGTCATATTCAAAAAATACGGCTGCCTTAGACTGCACTAAAAAAGACTTGGATGCGCGTATTATTTTATTATCAAATCCATCTGTATCTATTTTTAAAAGTTTTGCGCTCTTAAATAAATCATTCGTTTCCAAAACTTCCTGCATGGTCTTTACCTGTATTCCACCGCT
>CANHDN010000201.1 GCA_947459415.1 Bacteroidota bacterium | reverse complement strand
GCTGAAGACTTGGGCAAATCTGATAAAGGTAGTGATTCATATTGCTTGGGTTCACAATACTGGGGCAAAAAACCACACAAACTTGGCTACAAAGCAGATTATGGTATATTGTTGGACATGGTTGGGGCCTTCAATTCCAAATTTGTTTGGGAAGGTTTTAGCATGAAATACGCAGAACCTGTGCTTAGAAAAGTATGGGATCAGGCCGTACAATTGGGCTTTAGCAATTATTTCTATTATTACCAAGGTGGATTTATTACAGATGATCATAAATACATTAACGAGCTAGCTAAGATACCTACCATTGATATTATTCATTATAACGAGCAAACTAATTCTGGCTTTCCGGCACATTGGCATACCGTAAACGACAACATGAATAACATAGACCGAAACACCCTGAAAGCTGTTGGTCAAACCATATTAGAAGTTGTGTATAAGGAGCACTAAAATCATTTTAACATGGCTTTAGATTTTAATGCTGGATATAAAGCAGTTATCACGCCCATTGCCAACAGCGTAAAAAACACCTGAAGGGCATCTTGCCACTTCACAGCAACAGGATAGGCGCTAATTACGGTATTCCCGCTTGTTTGCAAGGCAACCCACGAAAATTCTTGTTGCCCATAACAAACACCTAAGCCAATAATGATACCTATTAAACCTCCTGTAATGGCTATCCATAAACCTTGATAGATAAAGATGAAAGCTACTTTAGATCCCTGTAATCCCATGCCGGCTAAAACCTGCATATCTGCCTTTTTTTCTATTACGAGCATGTACAAAGAGCCAATGGCATTAAAAGCTGCAATTAATAAAATAAAAACTAAAATAAAGTAGGAGATGGTTTTCTCTGACTGCATTACTTTAAAGAAACTTTCTCTTTGTTCGAACCTATTTTTAATTTGAAATTCTTTACCCAAAAGTGCTGCTAATTTGGATCTAAATAGTGACTGATTAGTATTAGGAAGTAGCCGTATTTCTAAAGAAGAAATGCGCATACTATCTTCTATCAATTTGAACACATAAGATAGCGGAAGTATCACATACTTGTTATCTACCTCTTCTTGCACACTAAATATACCCGCCGGAAAAAGCAGTCCATGAGAGAATGCCCCGCTAGGGTCGAGCATATCTACCTTGCCCTTTTTTGGTAAATAAATTCCTAAATAATTAAACTGATCTCCCGGGTCTACTCCTAATTGATAGGCTAGTCCACTTCCTACCAAGGCAAAAGCAGAATCTTTGCCAGCTTCTAGTATTAAATCTCCAAATAAAAGATTACTATCTAATGGGTTTATGTTCAGGTAATTCTTATCTACCGCTTTAATGGTAGCAATGGTTTGTTTACCATTGTAACGCAATAGGGCATTTTCTTCCCAAATGGCAGAAGTGCCTAAAACCCCATCAAGTTGATTGATTTGTTGAATAGGTAAATGAGGCAAATGAATATACTTACCAGAGGCTGGCGTAAGCTTAAAGTCTGCATCAAAGTTGCTATACATTTGGGTAAATAATCCCTCAAATCCGTTAAAAACAGATAATACAATAAGCAACGCTGCTGCACCTACCGCATAGCCTAATAATGAAATGTATGAAATTAAGGAAATGGCATTAAAGCCGCCTTGTTGCTTTCGTGAAAAAAAATACCTACGCGCTATTTTAAAAGATAGGTTCAAGGTTTATGATTTCCATGCCTTCACAATAAGACCGGTTCCCGTATTATGTTTGCTATTGGTATCTAACCAATTTAACAAATAACTAAAAGGATACGTAATCAGATAATATGGCGGAATAAGAATGAAGAATAATTTGCTGGCATTGAGCATCAACATAGGGTATTTCATACTTAGTTTCCAAGCAATTTTACCAGGAGTACCGTAACTATATAAAATTTCGAATTGAGTAAAACCTGCTTGTTTTAATTTATCTGCCATTTCTGCTACCGGATAGCCATCGCGCACATGTTCGCCAATAAAGCTCTCGCCGGTTTCTTCGTGCACATCACTCCCACCTTGGTCGCTTGGCGTAGAAATAAGCAACATTCCACCCTTTTTCATGGCTTGGTTAAAGTTTTTAAATACGGTAACATCTTCTAAAATATGTTCCATCACATCTACACACATTACTAAGTCGTATTTATCTTGTGCGATGGGAAGGGTTAAATCACCAAAAGCAAAATTGGCATTATTTAAACCACACTTTTTAAAGAATTGCTTACAATCTGCTATTTGATCTTCTTTTACATCCACCGCATCTATTTGAAACTGCTTGCCTCTTTTGGCCATGTAAAAACTATACTGACCAAAACCTGAGCCTGCATCTAGAATTTGAGCGCTTTTATTGCTTTTTAACCATAGTTTTAGTTCTCTGTGCACATGCCATGTGCGTAGGAGTAACAAATCGAGTAAAGAGTAAAAAATCTTTCTTAAAAAGGTGCTTTGGTTAAAAACAATGCCTAAGTCTTTTTTTATTGGATCGTAATTCATGGTATGCTTGCTGAGTATTATTTATTTTCGTTGCGTTTACGCTCGTCTTCTTCGTTCACGCGCTTCATAAGTTCATCTATTTTAAACACGTAATCGAGGCTATCGTCTATTAAGAAGTTTAGCTCGGGCACGATGCGTGCTTGGTTTCTAATTTTTGCGGCTAGGTGTTTTCTAATTTGCGGGGCTTGTAATACGATTAAATTAAGCAGGTAATTGCGGTCTTTCACCTTAATCATGCTCAGGTAAATTTTGGCATAACCTAAATCTGGCGAAACCTCCACCTTGCTAATGGTAACAAATTCTTTGTTCACAAACTCGGGATGGCGCATAAAGATATCTGCCAAATGCTGCTGTATCAAACCCGAAAACTTCTCTTGCCTAACGCTCATACCTGCAAATATGCGAAAATTTGGATAAAGAAAAAATGTAGGGGGAAATAGAGTCTAGAATCTGGCGTTTAGCGTCTAGACAAGAATTGATTACAAACGCACGTAATTCTCCATAATCATTTTGAACCAAACGGTAAATTTTTCGGGCTCATCTCGGAGTTGTTGGTCTAATTCGGGGAGGCTTATCCATTGAAAATCGT
>CANHDN010000200.1 GCA_947459415.1 Bacteroidota bacterium | reverse complement strand
TGGACCAACAAACTGGGAATTACTTAGATTTGGTATTGTGTAGGTGTAAAAATTCAGGGTATCAAAAAAAGAACTAAAACCCATATCGTTCTGCTTAAAAAAGCTGAAATCATACGAGAATACAAGCGTATCTTCTATTGGTTCTGGCAATATTTTCCCATTAAAAAACACATAATTTTGATTGGGCTCAAACAGAAATTTTTGAAATGGTTTACCCCGATAAAACACCTGGATACTATCTTTTACAAAAAAAGCAAATAGTTTTTTAGCTGCAGTTGCGTTTGGCAAGAAACTAAATGCCTTAGGATAAATAAAATTTGAACTTATATTATGCTGAACAAAGTCTAAATCTGTTTGAAAATACGCGGAGTTTAGTCCGCCTACCTGAAGCAAATATGAACGCATTTTAGTTAGCTCTTCCAGAGAAAACCCTTGCTGATGCTGAAGGGGTACTTTAACAATTCCATGAGGCAGACAAAGTGTATCAAAACTAAAAACATATTTAAAACTATCTTGAACAAAAAAGTTAGGAATAATGTATGCAGCCGACTTTGTCCTGAGATAAATCTTATTATTACCTGCATGTATGGGAAGCGCTTTATTAAGATTTAGATTGTTTTGAACATAAACGGGAACATCATTTATTTCGATGTAATACACCTCTATCCGCTTACCATTGCCTACTATAAAAGGCAGCAACTCAGATTGCACATGAGTTAATTTTTGAGTGTGTAAAAGAAACATTTCATTCGGATACCTTAACCTATAATCTCCCATTTGCTTTAAACCTGTTTTAAGTAACAAGGCAAAGTTGGGATTGTAAATAAATTTGGCCTCAGTAAATGCAGGCCAAACCCTCATTTGGGTTCTTTCTGCCATATAAATTTTAGCTTTGGTGGCGCCATAATATGGCAGATATGGTGGAGTAGCATCCTCAAACTGACCATTCAAACCAAAAGCTGTTAAATTAACATCTGCCTGCGGCTTTCTATTTGCATTGAGCACCAAAATATCGAGTGGCACGGTTTGTCCGGGATAAATTTGTGCAGGTAAATTGGTTTGTATGCTTAATTCTTTTTCTTTAAAAGTAAACACCACTTCATCCTGCCAAACTGCTGCCCTATAAACCCAAGAATAAATTACATTATAGGAAGCAAATGAAGTATCAACCTTTACATAATTTAAATTTCTAGTGCTTCCAGATTGAACCAACACATCACTTTTATAAATACGATAATAGAACAAAAAGTTGTTTGGGTTATTGCTAAAAATTGAAATAGTATCATGGGTTCTTTTACCCAAAATGATGCCATTTAAATTTTGAAAAGGCAAGGTAATTTGTTGTAAGTAATTACCTGCAAAATCTTTTAATACATAGGCATCACAATTTTGATGAATAAATCCAATAAAAGGCAGCATGATGGTATCTATAGATAAGACCTTACCGCTATTTAACCCCTGTATTATTAACTGTTTTTGCTTTGCCTCGCCTTTAAAAAAATAGTTCGCTTTGAGCCTATTTCCGTCATATTCAAAAGTACAATATTCATTTTCACCACTCACTTCTATTGGAAAAACCTTGGTTTCTAATTCACCAGCAGTATTGCTAAAACTAATTTCGGCAGTAAGTTGCATATCCAATGGTGGTAAATCAGCTACCGGAATCTCTATTTTATTTTGCTGCGAAACATCCAATACTAACTCTTTTTGATACATATTGAGATACCAATCATTATCTATAAAGAGAAATTTTTTATGATTTTTAGTGTATGAGTTTAGTTTTAAAACTAGCTTAACTTTGGCATCTGTTAGGGGTAAATTATTGGCATCTCTCGCACTTAAAAAAAAACGCAATTTTTCGCCTGTGTAATATTTATTTTTTTCGGGCTGAACCGAATAGGTGCTGTTCCTTAATTTATAATCTTCTATTCTAAATCCTGTTCTCATTAAAGCAAGTCCACCCCTTTCCTCAAAAACCAAAGTGTAAGATTGATCTAACTTTAAAGTATCGGGTAGCTTAAATTGAAACACATATGCACCCTTTGTTTGTGGTTTAATTCTACCCAATAACAACTTTTGATTGGGTGCATAATCTGGAATTAAATATAGGTTTAGTAAGGCCGTATAGGCAGTTGCCATGCCATTTAGAATATAGGCTTTCATTTTAACCGTATCCCCCGGAAAATACTTATGTTGGTTTAGCATAAAATAGCCGTGAGATATAGCCGGATTTGGACTTTCTTCAGATTCTTGCGCAGCAGAATACGTTTTATAATCTCCACTAATTTCTCCCATAGCAAAGGCTTCACCCTTTTTCATATAAAACTTACGTGCTTTTTTTTGTCTAGGCACTGCATAACAATCGCACAGGGTATCAAAATTTACGAGTTTATTATTTACCCATAACAACACATTTGGGTCGGGCAAAAACAAACTATCTAACAAATAAAGCTGAACCAAATCGTTGAAGGCTTTTACCTGAATAAAGGTAAATGGAACATGAATTACTTCGTATTTTATGTGTGGCTCAAAATTGCTTGCCAACACATAATAACCAGGCGCCAAATTGGGCCTTTGATAGAGAAAACTATCTAATTTTATAGCAAAATTAGGAGTCTTTTTTGCAAATAAATAGTTGGCTACTTCAGTTGAATCTAGCGAATAAATATACGTATAGTTTTCTTTGGGAGCAAATGTAAACTCCTGAGCTTTTAGGCTTATGCTAAGTAAAAAACCCATCATAAAAATGGCAACACGACTCATATGGCAGCAAATTAAAGGGAAAGAAAAGAACTATTTGCAAGTCACCTAAAAAAAGAAAAGGGTTTATTGCTTCTATTAAATAAAAATCCCGATACACTTGTGCGCATCGGGATTTAAAAGAAAGCTTAATTTTATTGTTTAAAAACCAACTGATTTTTGTTGTCTAAAATTAACTCAATAGACGCATCTTTTTTAATGCTACCACTCAAAATTTCTTTCGATAATTCATTTAATATCTTGCGTTGTAATACCCGCTTAAGAGGCCTTGCGCCGTATTGCGGATCATAACCCAATTGAGCTAACCAATCTAAGGCATCTTCTGTAACATCAAAGCTAATCCCTTGTTCTAACAATTTACTTTTGATATCTTTAAGCTGTAT
>CANHDN010000199.1 GCA_947459415.1 Bacteroidota bacterium | reverse complement strand
ATTTTCTTGACCGCGTACATCTGCAAAATCATCAACAATTTTAAGTTGACTATCTTCAAATTCTTTACGCGTATCTAATTTAAACTCCTGCAAAGCATCCACTGAACCATTAAAAAATTGAATTACCTCCAAAATATTCTCTGCTCCATACACTTTTAAGTTATTTACAATGGCCGCCTCTCTCGCATTTTCTTTCGGTAATATAAAGCCTTCAAATTCTTCTTTTCTAGCTTGAATGGCAATGGGTAAAGCACCCTTTATAGGTTTTAGGGTTCCATCTAAGGCCAATTCACCCATGATAATATATTTGTGAATTTGATCGGTTTGAATCTGGTTAGTGGCTGCTAAATATCCCAGAGCCAGCGGTAAATCATAGGCGCTACCCTCTTTCCTAATGTCTGCAGGAGCCATATTAACTACAATTTTTTGCCTAGGTAAAGCATAATTATTAAATTTTAATGCACTCTCTATTCGCTGTAAACTTTCTTTTACAGCATTATCTGGCAATCCTACTAAAAAATAGCCAATACCAGTTTGTTGTCCGGCATTTACCTCTATGGTTATGGTTACTGCACTTACCCCATAAACCGCACTTCCAAAAGTTCTAATGAGCATACTATTCAATTATTTAGTTCACTTGAACCAATTTAGTTCAAACCAATATTTTTGATTGCAAGTAAATCTATCCTATTCAAATTAAAATTACTAGGGACTAAGTTGGCTATTTAATTTACCAATATTTTTTTTATTTCTGCACATGAAAGAACTTAATTTTATTCTTAAAAATATGGATATGAGATGTTTAAACTCAGCTTACCTGCTAAAAAATCAAAAATCTTATTTATAGGAAAAACAGTATGTTTTGGCTTTTTGGGTCTTGGGTCAAAACCATGAGATTTATCATTTTGAACCTATTTAGAAAAAGTCTAAATTGCCGCCCCAATGAACTTATCAGAAATAAAAAAAGGCCAACAGGCGCTAGTTACCAAGGTGAATGGAGATATATTGGCCTTAAAATTATTTGAAATGGGTGTATTACCCGGTGAACTCGTTTCCTTGGAGCATATAGCACCATTTGGAGATCCTATTGCCATTAGCATAGGAGAGTCAAAATTGTGTTTGAGGTTAGAAGATGCCGCACACGTAGAAATAGAATTAAAAGCATGGAAAGATTAATTACAGTTGCCTTGGTAGGCAACCCAAATTGCGGAAAAACTTCTTTATTCAATGCTTTAACCGGTTTGAACCAAAAGGTTAGTAATTTTCCGGGCACTACGGTAGAAAAAAAAATAGGTGAAGCTAAGTTAAGTGAGCAAGTAAAATTACAAATAATAGATTTACCAGGAACATACAGCTTATATCCAAAATCTGCTGATGAATTGGTAACCTATGAGATTTTAAGAAATAAATCTGAAACCAATTATCCAGATTTAGTTATTTTTATAGCAGATGCTTCCAATTTAAAACGTAATTTATTATTGTTTACACAGGTAAGTGATTTGGGTGTTCCAGCCCTGATTGCCTTAAACATGATAGATGTAGCTGAGCGCCGTGGTATCGAATATAATATTTCTGAATTATCCACTCAATTGGGAGTAAAAGTTATTCCTATTAATGCCAGAAAGAGAGAAGGAATAGATGCTTTAAAAGAAGTATTGCTTACAGATTTACCCAGTGTGCATAAGGAGTATTTTTCTTTAGAAGCGGTTGATAAGAACATGCTTAATGAGCTAAGTAAGGCTACCGATAAAAGAAATGCTTATGCGGCCTTACAATATGCTATTAATGCCAAAGATTTATTATCGGAAAAATCTCTTAGGCTCAAAAGTATTTTTGAGCAAGCCAACTTTAATATTCGCCAATTTTTAGAAGATGAAGTTTTTGCGCGATACCATATCATAGATTTGGCAGTTAAAGCAGCTAGACTGAAACCAAAGGATAATTTAAAACAATCCTTAACCCGAAAAGTAGATGCTGTTTTAACTCATCGTTTCTATGGAATTGGAATATTTTTAGTACTCATGTTCTTAATTTTTCAGGCTGTTTTTAGCTGGAGTACCTACCCAATGGATTTGGTAGAAATGGGTTTTGCTTCCTTGTCTGAATACATAAAAAATGCATTGCCAGAAGGAGTATTAAACGATCTCTTGGTTCAGGGCGTTCTGGCTGGCTTAAGTGGCGTAATTGTGTTTTTACCTCAAATTGTGGTGCTATTTTTCTTCATTGCCATTTTAGAAGATATTGGATATATGGCCCGGGTAGGGTTTATAATGGATAAGGTTATGCGACCTTTTGGAATGAATGGTAAATCTATTGTTCCACTTATTGGAGGTATGGCATGTGCAGTGCCAAGCATCATGGCCAGCAGAAGCATAGAAAATAAAAGAGAAAGACTCATTACTATTTTGGTTATTCCATTAATGAGCTGCTCTGCCCGTTTGCCCGTTTACACCTTGTTAATTTCTATGTTTATTCCAGATGCAGCTGTATTTGGACCTTTTAATATACATGGCTTGGTTCTTATGTTTATGTATTTAGTGGGTTTTGTTGCTGCCTTATTTAGCGCTTGGATGTTTAAACATTTTATAAAATCTAATCAACAAAATTATTTCTTGATGGAGCTACCTGGGTATAAATTGCCCTTAGCTTCAAATATATTGATTACCCTGTATGAAAAGGCAGGCGCATTTGTGTTGGGCGCAGGAAAGATCATTATTGCTGTTTCCGTAGTTTTATGGGTATTAGCTTCTACGGGTCCGAAAGCTAAAATGGATGCGGTGGCGCAAAAATATGCTCAGCAAATGAATCAAATGAATGAGCTTGAAAAAAATGAAGCCTTACTAGCTGGGCTTAGTTTGCAACAAAATGCCGATTATTTAGAGGCTAGTTATGCTGGGCAATTCGGAAAATTTATTGAGCCAGCCATATTACCATTGGGCTTTGATTGGAAAATTGGAATTTCTTTGTTAACGTCTTTGGCAGCCAGAGAGGTATTTGTAGGCACCATGAGTACTATATATAGTGTAAGTGGATCCGATGACGACTTGGATTCTATTAGGGAGGCCATGCTCAAAGAAAAGAATTCTCATACAGGCAAGCCAACTTATTCATTAGCAACTGTTTTTTCATTGTTATTGTTTTATGCTTTT
>CANHDN010000198.1 GCA_947459415.1 Bacteroidota bacterium | reverse complement strand
GCCGAAATTGAGAAAAGGCGCGGACAAAACTTGGCCGAATTGCTCAAAAACATCAATGGGGTGAAAGCCATGAACTCGGCGGGTGGCATTGCCAAGCCTGTAATACGGGGCTTAAGCGGACAAAGAATAGTAACCCTACAAGGCAATTCACGCATCGAAGGTCAGCAGTGGGGCGAAGATCATGGTCCGGAATTAGACCCATTCATTGCCCACTCTGTTTCAGTCATCAAAGGCGCTGCTGCGGTAGAATTTGGTCCGGAAGCCATGGGCGGGGTTGTACGTGTTGATCCAAAACCATGGCGCAGCGAAAAAGGTTTGGAAGGCGCTTTGTATTTGCAAGGATTAAGTAACAACCGACAAGGAGCGGCATCTTTGCGTTTAGAATCTGTGTATGGCAAAAAAATACAACATGGATGGCGCATGCAAGCCACTGCCCGCAAGGCTGGCGATGCCAGAACACCAAGCTATGTGTTAAGCAATACTGGCTTTACAGAGCAGGCCGGAATGTTCCAAACTTTTGTGGGTTCAAAAAAATGGAAATGGGAAAATACCCTCAGCATTTACCAAACCAAACAAGCCATTTTACAAGCGGCTCACTTAGGGAACACATCCGATTTAACCCGTGCTTTGGCGGCCAACAGGCCCTTGGTTGTTTTGCCCTTTAGCTACCAAATAAACAGACCCTTTCAGCAAGTAAAGCATGTGTTGTTTATGAGCGAATTTAGCTACCAACTCAATGCCAATGCTAACCTGCGATTAAGTTACTCGCAGCAAGTAAACGATAGGCAAGAATTTGATGCAGATAGGGTTTACAACCAAGCCTTACAAGGAAGAGCGGCACTAGATTTGGAAATATTGAGCAGGCAATTAGAGCAGGTAATAGAGAAAAAATGGGGCGGACATTGGATGTTAAAATCTGGTTTGAGTCAAAGCTTTCAGGAGAATATAACTGCCGGATTGCAGTGGATTATTCCAACTTTTAATTCGGTAAATTTAGCTGCTTTTAGCATGCTTAAATATTATAACGAAAGCAGTAGTTTGAGTGTAGGAGTGAGGTATGATTATAGGAGCTTAGCGGTGCCTACTTTTAGAAGATTTGGCAAAACCTATGCCTATGATAAAGACTTTAACGGACTCAATGCGGGAATAACTTATGTGAAACAAACCCAACATAGGTGGCAACATACTCTAAGTTTACAAAGTGCTTGGCGACCGCCTGCTTTAAATGAGTTGTATAGCTATGGCCTGCATTATGGCTTGGCTAGTTTTGAAATAGGCGATAGTAATTTGCTTCCAGAACGCGCTTGGATGCTGGAGTGGGATGTGAAAAAGAGCTATAAAAATTGGCAAATAGAAGCCAGCATGTATGCACAGCTGTTTGACAATTATATCTATAAAAGGCCTTTATCTGACCCAATGTTAACCATACGCGGTGCTTTTCCTGCCTTTATGTTTACCCAAACAAGCGCGCTAATTGCGGGCCTAGATGCCGTATTGAGGTATAAGCCCGAGTTGGGGTGGCAATGGGAGAGTAGGTTCAGCCAGTTATACGGACAAGATTTGCGTTTGCAAGAAGCCTTATTTTTAATGCCCGCCAATAGCATGGAACACAGCTTGGCTTATGCGTTTAAAGGTTATAAAAAAATGGCTGAACCCTATGCCGAGTTGCGCAGTTTATGGGTGGCAAGGCAACATAGGTATGTGCCTCATTTAGACTTTAGAGACCCGCCGGAGGCGTATGCTTTGTTTCAACTGAATATGGGGTTTTCGTATTTGGTACATCCAAAATGGAAAGCCTGGAATATACATGTGACCATAAACAACCTGCTGAACACACATTACCGGGATTATCTAAGCAGGTTTAGGTATTTTACAGATGAACCCGGTGTTAATTTTATTTTACGATTACACATTCCAATTTAAATTTTTTATGAAAAACAGTATTAAAAACAACAAATTAAGTTTCTTTACCTTGCTATTAGCAGGTATTTTTATGTTAGGTACAACGGCTTGTTCTAAGCATGATGACGACCATGATGACCATGATCACGACCACGAAAACGAGTTGATTACAACCGTTAAATTGCATGTAATAGAAACAGGTACTACAGACACGCTAAGCTATGCTTGGAAACAAGTTGGTGGTCCGGGAACTGCCATTGTGGTAGATTCTATCTCATTAAAACAAGGTAAAGTATACGAAGTATTAACCGAAGTGTTAGACGAGAGTAAAACACCCGCAAGCAATAAAACAGAAGAAATAAGAAAAGATGGGCATTGTCACCGTTTTATTTATACCAGTACCCTATCTAGTTTATTGCTGCAGATACTAGATTTTGATACGCAAAACCCAGCCATGGAATTGGGCTTAAAGTTCAGAATTACTGCGCCAGATGTAATGGGCTCAGGTAATTTAAAATGTGTGTTAAAGCATTATACTACATCAGATCCTAAAACCAAAGGAATTAATGCAGGCAGCACAGACATTGAAGTGCAGTTTCCTTTAGTTGTTAATTAAGAATGATGAATAACGAGTTATGAGTTATGAATTATGAGGTAAAACCACCTTTTCATTCGCAACTCATAACTCATAATTAAACCTTCTTATACTTTTTAAAAAACGATTTAATCTTCATGCTCACCACACCAAGGATGGCTTCTTGAATGATGCCGTTGCTAATTTTGGATTCGCCTTTGGTTCGGTCTGTGAAAATGATGGGCACTTCTTCTATTTTAAAACCGTGTTTATGGGCAGTGTATTTCATTTCAATTTGAAAGGCATAACCCCTGAACTTAATATCGTCTAGGGCAATGGTTGCTAAAACATTACTTTTGTACCCCACAAAACCTGCGGTAGTATCGCGTATTTCTAATCCTGTTATAAACCGAACATACGCGCTAGCAAAATAACTGAGCATAACCCTGCTCATAGGCCAATTTACAACGTTTACGCCCGTTTTGTAACGTGAACCAATGGATACATCTGCACCATGGTGTAAGGCTTCATAAAGTTTAGGTAAATCGTTGGGATTATGCGAAAAATCAGCATCCATTTCAAATATATACGCATAGTTGTTTTTTAAACACCACTTAAATCCTTCAATGTAAGCTGTACCCAATCCGTTTTTTTCTTTTCGTTCTAAAATATGAAGATT
>CANHDN010000197.1 GCA_947459415.1 Bacteroidota bacterium | reverse complement strand
TTAACTCGTTTTTTTGCCTCTAATTGTGAAATAATTTCACCACCATAATTACAAATAATTTCGTCTTTAAAAATAGTGATGGCACTAAATAAACCCAAGCCAGCCGTGCTTATATTGGAATTGGTAACATATAAATAATCAGATTCTGCTGCGGCAATTTCTAGGCTGTTGTGATTGAGTTGCTTCAAGTTGTTAAGGGTTCAATCATATAGTTTATTGAACCATCAAATATATCAGTAATAAAAGTTTGAATTAAAATTATATTTCATTTAATTTTTTATACGCTTTTCAAAAGAAAAAATTAAGTTGCGGCATGTCTATATCCATTAAAAAACTAGAGAAAAAATGGGAAGCACAGTTTTTAAATTGTGGCTTGGTAGACAAGGAATCTAAGTTATTTCAGATTAGGTTTGCGCACCAACTTTTTTATGGTCGGCTAGATGATTCGTATCCTAAAAATTTTCCAGATGCATTTCATGTTTTGTATTTAGAAAGGGAAAAATACACCCACACAGAAATGATTGAAAAGGTGCTTGTGTATTTGCAATTTGTTGGGGTCAGCCTGAAGAAAAATGTATTGGTTAAGCATTTGGAAAAGTGCCCAGAAGACTATGAAAATTTTTATACCCATTGCAATTATATCTTTAAAACATTGGCTCATTATGGAAGTAGTTTTGAAATAGAAAAACCTTTTAAGGATATTGGACATCATATATATTTTTTGCTAAGAATTGCTCTTAAGGATACCGAAGAGAATGCACAAATTAATTTATTTAACGACCTCGAATTGCCCGATTTATATAATCGATTTTCTGTTTTTCCTGATGGATATGAGCATAATGAAATAGTCAATAATCTGTTTAATCAAATTGAACAAAGTGGTGAAAGTTTTTTTATAACGGGTAAAGCAGGAACAGGTAAGTCTACCTTTATTCAATATTTTGCCAGTAAAACAAAAAAGCGGGTTTTAAAATTGGCTTTTACGGGTATTGCTGCCATTAATGTTGGTGGGCAAACCATACATTCTTTTTTTTTACTGCCCCTCAAACCTATGATGCCCGGGGATGATGAGGTATTTAAGTTTAAAAGTTATACCAAAAAATTTAAGTTAATTCAACAAATTGATACCATCATTATAGATGAGGTTTCTATGCTGCGCTCAGATATATTAGAAGCTATAGATTATTCACTTCGCATAAACGGAGGTAATCCTAATAAAGCTTTTGGGGGCAAACAAATTTTATTTGTTGGAGATATTTTTCAATTACCACCTGTTATAGATTTAAATGATGAGGTAGAAAAATTTGTATTCAAAGAGGTTTATAAAAGTGAATATTTTTTTGATTCTTTGGCTTATCGTAAGTTATTACCTGTATATTTTGAGTTTCAGAAATCATACAGACAGCAAGCCGACCTAGAATTTGTGAGGTTGCTTGATGAGGTTAGAATTGGTAAGGTTAGCGAAGATTCACTGTTAGCATTAAATAAAAGGTATTACCCAAGGTATGAACCAACCCGAGATGAGTTTGTGATTAATTTAGCTGCAACAAATTTAATTGCCAATACAGAGAATAAAAAAAGACTATTAGAATTGCCTTTTACCTCTTTTGTATATGAGGCTATGATTACAGGAGATTTTAGGTCTGATAAATATCCAACCAGTAAAGTGCTAGAATTAAAGAAACATGCTCAGGTAATTTTTATTAAAAATGATCCGGATAGGAAATATGTGAATGGTACGATTGCAAAAATTGATTTTATTTCGCAAGACTTGCTAGAAATAAGGTTGCAAGATGGTTCCGTTCATAAATTAGAGAAGGTAACTTGGGAAAATAGACAATATGAATACGACCCAATTAAACGTAAGATTGTTTCAAAAACAATTGGAACCTTCACGCAGTATCCTATCAAACTTGCCTGGGCTATAACCGTTCATAAAAGTCAGGGTCTTAGTTTTGATAAAGTAGTGATAGATATGGGCAAAGGTGCCTTTGTAAATGGTCAAATGTATACTGCTTTGAGCAGATGCAGGTCTTTACATGGATTGGCTTTAAAACAGAAAATAACACACGCTGATTTAGTTATGGATGATCGCGTTAGTAATTTTTATCAAACAGAAAATGTGATTGATCAAGCAATGAGAGATTAGCACATCGGTATTAAAACCCTTAAGAGTTGCTATTACAATTCAACTTCCTGAGCAACTGCTGGCTCAACCGGATTTTTAACGATTACTTGTATTTTTAACTTGTAATCTGAACCCAAATTAATTTTAAAGTAATTTTGTTGAATCATTGCTTTTCCGGCGTCTGATGCTTTTAAAACAGCTAATAAATCTCTTGCAACGGCAATAGCAGCAATGTTATTAACCATCATACCTTTGTTTACTTCCATGTTAAAACCATAGCCTGAAGTACGTTTACCTCCAATTTGTTCAAACTCATGACGATAAAGTGGATACTCTTGAGGTTCTACTAAAGCCAGTTTCATTTTGCTTAATATGGCAGGTCTGTATTTTTGCCATAGTGGCAAGTAAACGCTGGATTTGTTCATAAATTGATAATTGTATTTGCCTAATTTGTTTGCAATTACGACTATTAATGTTACAAAATATAATTTTTATGTAAAATTAGTATGGGACGAAGCCAAAACGGATTTCTTAAATGATGCAAAAGCCTATTCCTCTAATACTTGAAAGAAAATCCTAAAGCCTAATAATGGACAAGGGATATATCCGGGATAAAATTCATTGGGTGCGTCAATATATCTATAAAATGGGTCAGATCGGAAGTTTCCACCAACGCAATCTCCTTTTCCTGCTATCATTTCACTTACATTTCCTACTACATGAAACATGCCATTTTTACTTTGGATGTATCCTTTTTGATTTACTCTGAGCGGATTGTTTAATTTTCCTTTAGTTAGCCTATCAGCATCATTTATTTTAAGCCGCCTTGGTTTTTCACTTTCAATTTTTCCCCAAGGGAATAAAAGATTTTTATCATTGTTACTAACAGCTTGCTGCCATTCTTGTTTACTAGGGAGTTTAAAGGCAATTTTTTTAAAAGGCTTATGGTTACTTCTCTCGTATTCTTTGGTTAGCCAGGCACAATAGAAATTTGCTTGCTCATAGGTAATATTTACTACCGGATATAGAGCAAATTTTGGATCGCGTAAATAGGATTTTAC
>CANHDN010000196.1 GCA_947459415.1 Bacteroidota bacterium | reverse complement strand
TTATTTGTGTTTATTTATTTGTTCTATTAGCTAATTGAATAATTAAAAATTCATTAATTTTAACATAGATTTTTTTCAATAGGGTTTTATGAAATAAATTTGTTGTTCAACTTTACTGATTATTTATGATTGATAACAATGGATAAATTTTATTTTTTTCATAAATATATTTAATGCTGGCTCCTACTATTTGCATGTTTTTTCATAAATAAAAATCTATAAAACAGATAGTTAAACTGTTTTTGATTCATATTGTGATTACTGACATAATGCGAGATCAAATTTCATTGCAATCATTCCTTTAATTTAAGTATACTTGTTTTCTTGAGAATAAAATTTTATTAATTCTATCAAAACCTTTTCTTTTATGATGTACCCATATCAAATTAAAAGCATAGAACAATACCAGGAAGCTTACCAAAAAAGTATTGAAAATCCCGAAGCATTTTGGGAAGCAATAGCATCACATTTTACCTGGCATAAAAAGTGGGATAGCGTTTTATCTTACAACTTTACTGAGCCCAAAATTAACTGGTTCCAAGGAGGTAAATTAAACATTACAGAAAATTGCATAGACAGGCATTTAGCAACTCGCGGTGAAGAAACAGCCATCATTTGGGAACCCAATAATCCAGATGAACACACCCGTGTAATAACTTATAATAGATTGCATAAACGAGTTTGCATGGTAGCACAAATGCTACGTAATTTAGGGGTTAAAAAAGGAGATAGGGTATGCATTTATATGGGCATGGTACCAGAATTAACTTATGCCATTTTGGGTTGTGCTCGAATAGGAGCCATTCATTCAGTAATTTTTGGAGGTTTCTCGGCGCAAAGCATTGCAGACCGTTTAGAGGATGCCCAAGCCGAATTTATTATTACCTGTGATGGAGCGGAAAGAGGCAATAAAAACATACCTCTTAAAAGTGTGATTGATGAGGCATTAATTGCTAACAAATTAGTTAAAAAAGTAGTAGTTTATACTCGTACAAGAACCCCAGTTTCTATGCTCAAAGGAAGAGATGTATGGTGGGAAGATGAAATGGAGCAAGCGGAGCATCAAGTTGAAAAAAATGGGGTAGTATCATTTCCGGCTGAACCAATGGATGCCGAAGACCCATTATTTATTTTATATACATCTGGCTCAACCGGAAAACCAAAAGGGGTAGTTCATAGTATAGCAGGTTATATGCTTTGGGCCAATTATACTTTTTTAAATGTATTTCAGTACCAAGTTGGTCAAATACATTTTTGCACGGCAGATATTGGTTGGATAACCGGACATAGTTATATCGTATATGGGCCATTGAGTGCAGGTGGCACCTCGCTCATGTTCGAAGGAATTCCTACTTGGCCAGACGCAGGTAGATTTTGGGAAATTGTAGATAAACACCAAGTAAACATATTATATACAGCACCCACCGCCATTAGAAGTTTAATGGCTTATGGATTATCTTACCTAGTAGATAAAGACCTAAGCTCATTAAAAGTTTTAGGATCAGTTGGAGAGCCAATTAATGAGGAAGCATGGCATTGGTTCAGCCAGCATATTGGGAAAGGAAAATGCCCCATTGTAGATACCTGGTGGCAAACAGAAACAGGCGGAATTATGATCTCCAATTTAGCAGGCATTACTCCTCAAAAGCCGGCTCATGCAACCCTACCGCTACCTGGTGTTTTACCCGTATTGCTTGATGAGAATGGGTTTGAAATAGTTGGAAATAAGGTAAGTGGAAACCTATGTATTAAACTAGCTTGGCCTGGCATGATTAGAACAACCTATGGCGATCATGAACGATGTAAAAGTAATTATTTCTCTACCTATCCTAATTTGTACTTTACAGGTGATGGTTGTTTAAGAGATGAAAATGGCAACTATCGCATTACAGGTAGAGTGGATGATGTGCTCAATGTAAGCGGACATAGAATAGGTACGGCAGAAGTAGAAAATGCCATTAACAGCCACAGTGGAGTCATAGAAAGTGCTGTGGTTGGCTACCCACATGATATGAAAGGACAGGGTATTTATGCCTATGTAATTTTTGAAGAATCAAACCATGATCATCAATTAACTAAACAAGATATACTCCAAACGGTTACACGCATTATTGGCGCCATTGCTAAACCAGACAAAATACAATTTGTAAACGGCTTGCCTAAAACAAGGAGTGGGAAAATTATGCGGAGAATACTCAGAAAAATTGCAGAAGGCGAATACAACAGTATTGGGGATACATCAACCTTATTAGACCCAACTGTAGTAGATGATATTAAAAAAACTGCGCTGTAATTGTTTAGTGCATTAAAATGGTAGCTAACTAGTAGAGAAAAGGAGGGTTTTATTGAATCATTCAAACGAATGCCATAAAACTTGCAATATTTGCAATCTTATTTTTAAAAATAGGATAAATCAATTTAGGTTTCAAGGATAACATCTAGTGTTTTGTGATTATTAAATTTCACACTATGCTAAATATCTTTTTACAATGTATTGCTATTCTATTGTGTGCCGATTTTTTATCAGGGATTTTTCATTGGTGGGAAGACACCTATGGTAATCCAAACTGGCCTATTTTAGGTAAACACATTGTTCAACCTAATTTACTACATCACCATGAACCCCGGGCTTTCTTGAAAGGAAGCTATTGGCAAAGAAACAATACCAGCATCATAACAGGTATTGTATTAATTGGATTACCATTCATATTTGGCTGGTTTAGTTTATTCTATACTGCCTGCATTGCTATAGCCTCCCAGTCTAATGAAATTCACAGAAAATCTCATCAAACTGATAAAGAGAATGGTCGTTTGATTAGTTTCTTGCAGCGTACTGGAATACTCCAATCAAGAAGACATCATGGTTTGCATCATCAATCTCCTTATCACAAAAATTATTGTATTATCACCAATTACCTTAATCCTGTTTTAGAATGGATTCGATTTTTCCCTATTGTAGAATGGATCTTAGCCACATTCTTTCTAATAAATCCCCTAAGAGCAAGTACCATTAGAGGTGGTAAATAAAAAAGCAGAGGTGCTAGTTAGCGCCTCTGCTCCTCTTTTGGTTTAAAACATCTTATTCTTCGCTCGAAAATAATTTGTTTAAGTTTCTATTGTTTGGCAGGTCTTGATACCAATCTGTATAACTTGCTCCGCCACTAGTAGCCCATTGTGCAAAGTTTACAAAAGCCTCTG
>CANHDN010000195.1 GCA_947459415.1 Bacteroidota bacterium | reverse complement strand
TGGCACGAATCCAATTTGCATAGCCATACCTGCAGGAAAAGAATGGCCATTTGTATTAGATATGGCTAGTTCTGCTGCTGCAAATGGCAAATTAGAAATTGCGCAACGTTTGGGAAAAGAGATTCCATCAGGATGGGTTCAAACCCAAACAGGAGAAGCCAGCACCAATGCAAATGAATTAAAGAACGGTGGCGCATTATTACCTTTGGGCGGTCATAAAGGCTACGGATTAGCTGCGGCTGTTGATATTTTAAGTGGGGTTCTTTCAGGTGCAAATTTTGGCCCTTGGGTGCCTCCCTTTGTAGCATTTTTAAATCCACTTCCCAATTTACCTGGGAAAGGCATAGGCCATTTTTTAGGCGCCATGCGCATAGATGCCTTTAGGCCGGCAGACGAATTTAATAATCAAATGGATCTTTGGATTAAGCGTTTTAAAGAATCGGAAAGGGTTGACCCGAACCAAGAAGTGTTGATTCCGGGTGAACCAGAATTTAGGCTTAAAAGACAGAGAGAAAAGGAAGGAATTCCCCTGCACGCCAGTGTAGTATCTGATCTGCAAAGTTTGGCAGAAAAATTTGCACTCAGTTTATAGCCAATTTTTACGTTTAAACCATTGGAAAATAAGTATGGTAACCATAGCCATAAATCCCATTACTGCTGGGTATCCATATTGCGCATGTAATTCTGGCATCCATTGAAAATTCATTCCATATATTCCTACTATAAAGGTAAGGGGTAAAAAGAAAGCAGAAAACACGGTTAATATGCGCATTACCTCATTTGTTTTTTGGGAGGATAAGGAAATATAAATATTGAGCAATTGATGGATGTTTTCATGTAAATCATCTGTATCAGTTTCTAGGTGTAAATGATAATCTTTTAGGTCTTCATAAAAAGCATTTCTTTTATGTGATTGATAGCTGTTCTCAATTACTTTTCCACTGATGGTGTTCAATTTTTTAAACACAGAACTTTTTCGTTTGATGTAATACAAATGCTTTAATAAATCGGGTGCTTTTTTGCGCAAGAAAATTTTACTTTCATATAAATCTATTTCAGATTCCATTTTTTCTATGGGTCCTTCAAAAGTTTCGAGTGCATTTTTTATAAGCTTACATACCAAATCAAAAGGGTGTTGTAGATTCTTATTAAAGGCGTATTTTTCAGCCACTTCTCTAATAAAGACAGACTCGGAGCGATGGATGCTTAATATAAATTGCTCGTTGTAAAAGATGGCAACTTTTCTAGTTAGTTTTTGAATGGTATCACTATTTGCATCGCAGGCTGTATCGTAAAAACGAACAATAATGAAGTGGTAGTTATCAAATGTTTCATACTTAGGTAGGTGCTCAGATTGCATGCAGTCAATTACAGCTGCCTTGGGCAATTGATGTAAAGTTGCTAATGCCTCTAACTCTGTTTGATCTGGATTGTGAATATCTTTCCACTCAAAGGGAAATCCGGTTTTGGTGAAATTGGATTGCATGTGGATTTTATTAATTTTGCTAAGTTAATTGATTTTAATCAAACTATTACGAATGAAATTTAAATTTAATTCACAATATATTCTAGGGTTTTTTCTTGCAATGATGCTGTTGCAAAGAACTGAAATATATGCGCAAACATATATTACCAAAAAGGGAGGAATGTGCTTTAGGTTTGATGATTACCAAGAGCCGGAAAAGCTTAAAAGGGTACTAGATATTTTTAACAAACACAATGTAAAATTTACCTATGCACTTAATACTGGAATAGGTGAAGCTTTTGCAGATACGGCCTATTGGAATTTGCTGAAAATACTCGTTAGAGACGGTCATGAATTGGCAGATCAAACACCAACAGATGCATCCCATTTTTTTGAAACCAAAACAGTGCAAGAAGCCCAGAATTATGCAGCTAGACCGGGAGTAGATCATGTAACAAGCGGCTCAAAAAGAGTTTGTTTAAAATACACGCTGTTGTCCACTGCAGGTGCAGGTGATGAAAGCAAAGTAGATGTAAAAGGAAATAGAATTATCAGTAAAGCTAATGGAGAATTTTCTTGGCAAAAACTGGCGAATAATCGCGTTACTGCACATTTGTATCTGCCTTCTCGCAATGCAATTTTAAGTTTGGGTAATATATTCAATGCCAATTCAAATGACCCCGATACCATTTTTGTAGGTAATTTCTGGAAGGAAGAAATTGATTTAGGAACTGCCACCAATATCGATTATAAGAGGTTAAGTATTTATGATGTAAGTATTGCGAAAGAAGGCATTCAGCATATGGCTGAATACACTCAGAAGGTTTTTACCAAGTATGGTTTGCCATTACCCACTACTTTTATTCATCCGGGTGGGAGGCATCCCTATCTAACAAGTGAAGTATTAAAACAGGCACTTGAGCCACTTGGTATTAAGGGGGGAGCTTCCTACCCATTTGAAAAAATGGGCATAACCTATCATAATCCTAAGGGCATCAATCAATTTCAATTACAAGGTGGAGATATTTCACCAGAGAATCAAACATTAGCTGAGATAAATGCATACATCGCAGAGTTTTTTGCTAAAAATAATATCATTGTTTCCATCAATCACTTAAATGCTTTTGGTTCAGGAAATTCTTTAGACCAAATGCTTGATCGGTTAGAACAGATGGTGGTTTGGTGTAAAAGCAATAATGTGCCCATTAAAACTTATAAAGATTGGATTCAGGTTATCTCAGACTCTTATTTTGATCAAACCTTTGATATCTTTCCTCCATTACAAAATGATTTTGATAAAAATGGCATACCAGATGGTTTAGCAATGAGTAATTCATCCTTGAGAGATACCATCAACGGGATAGCCTACAGTAAAAATGTTTGTTTTTCTGTGGCAGCCACTTCAAATGTTTTTAGTATTTCGCGATTATATGGACTTAGTAGAGGAAAAAATACCCTCTATCTCTCTACCAAAGGTGGAAGCAGTATTCAGGACTATTTCAACGTGTTAATCGATATGCCTGAAATAAATTTTAACAGGACAGTGCAAGTGTATACCAATACACCTGCCTATACAGAACGAAGCATAGATATTGAGGTGCCTGCAGGTGTTAGCTATATCAATTTAACATTAACCTATCAAACTCAAACGAATAAAAGGGCCTATGTGAGTGGATTTAAACTTAGAACGTTTAAAAAGCCATCTTTTAAAACAATGCTAGTTAAGCGAAATGCACATGAGGCATTTCAGCCAAT
>CANHDN010000194.1 GCA_947459415.1 Bacteroidota bacterium | reverse complement strand
CATCGCAAGCAGCCATCATCACGGTACGTCCTTTTTTCTTTATAAAATTAGCTAGTTTAGCAGTATGCGTGGTTTTACCACTACCCTGTAAACCTGCCATCAATATAATACTTGGCTTAGCACTTAAATCTAATTCTTCGGTTTTTCCTCCTAACAACTGAACCAATTCGTCGTTAACAATTTTAACCATTAACTGACCCGGTGAAACACTTGTGAGAACGTTCTGACCCAAAGCCTTTTCTTTAACCGTATCTGTAAATTGCTTGGCTATTTTAAAATTTACGTCGGCATCTATTAACGCTTTACGAATTTCCTTTACGGTTTCGGCTACGTTAATTTCACTAATCTTACCCTGACCCTTAAGGGTTTTAAAGGCTTTTTCTATTTTACCACTTAAATTTTCGAACATAATTTCAGATTTTTGGGAGTGCGAAAATAAGGAAAATTGTTAGAATTGATTTCATGGAGATATTTTTAACCCTCTATATAAAGCTAAACGTTTCTAAGCTAACTTGCCCTTGAGGCAAAAAAATGGTAATATTGGGAACTAAAATAAAAACACACATGATAAAATATTCTTGGTTAGTTCTATGCTTATTGGTACTCAGTTTTAAATCAGAAGGACAAAATAAAACATTAAGTATAGAAGATGCCGTTTTAAAAGGAAGAACTACCCTTGCTCCTGAGCGTTTATCACAATTGCAATGGATTCCGTCGAGCAACAAATTAGCCTTTGTTGCCAAAAAACAAGGCAAAGAAGTAATGGTTGTGCAAGAAGTTCCCAGCTTAAAAAATGACACCATCTTAGAAATACAAGAATTAAGCAATGCCTTTTTAAATTTGGAACCAAAGGCTAATGCACTCAATAGATTCCCATTTTTAACCTGGGTGAATGCAAGCTCGTTCCGTTTTTATTATGCCAATGCACATTATCTATTTAATTTTACGAATAAAAAAGTAAGCCTGCTTGCCCTTGCTCCTAAACAAGCAGAGAACTTAGATTTTGATGCCGGAAGCAATAAATTAGCCTATACCCTTTTCAATAATTTATATGTAAATGTAAACGGGCAAATACCAAGTGAACTAGGTTCAGATGCACAAGGACAGGCTGTTTTCAAAAACGATTTAATTACAGACGATGCCCAGAGCGAAACTTCTTATGGAAAGGCTGTTCACAGAAATGAATTTGGCATTACAAAAGGCACTTTTTTTAGCCCAAAAGGAAATAGAATTGCATTTTATAAACTGACTGAAACCATGGTAGATAATTACCCGCTCATGCAGGTAAAATTGAATGACACCAATGCCCAAGCACTGAGCAAACCAAGCGCGAGCGAAAATTTAAAATATCCCATGGCAGGGAATAAAAGTCATCAGGCACGTGTGTATGTGTACGACTTTAATAAAAAACGTAAATTGGAAGTGATGACTACTGGAGATCCAGAGCAATATTTAACCAATATTTCTTGGAGCCCAGATGAAGATTATTTGTACATAGCAGTGGTGAATCGCGATCAAAACGAAATGCAGTTGCAGCAATTTGATGGAGCCACTGGGCAATACATTAGAACGCTATTTACAGAAAAACATAACAAGTATGTAGAACCCCAAAAACCAATGTATTTTATTCAGAATGACGGCAGTAAATTTATTTGGTTCAGCCAGAAAGATGGCTTTACGCATTTATACCTATACAATGCGCGAGGAAATGAAATCAAGCAATTAAGCAAAGGTAATATTACTGTGAAAGATATTATTTGCACAGATCCCAAGGGCAACCTCTTGTTTTATCATGCCGCCAGTGAAGATGGTATGAGTAAATATATTTATAAGCTAGATTTAAAAACAGGAACCAATACCATTATTAATAAATTAGAAGGTCAGCACACAGGTTTGGTTTCTACGGATGGCCAATATATCATTGATCAAATTAGTAGTATTGATATTCCAAGAAGGTACCTAATCATGGATCATACCGGCAAGGAATATGGCACCTTATTTAATGCCATTAACCCCATTAGAGAGTATAAAAATTGTAAGATAGAATTGGGTAAAATTGCCTCCACAGATAAGTTGGTCAGTTTAAACTACCGACTCATTTACCCCTTACAATTTGATTCCACCAAAAAGTATCCAGTATTGGTATACGTATATGGCGGACCTCACGCTCAAATGGTGAATAACTCCTTTCTAGGGAATGCAGATTTATGGCTTTACTATATGGCTCAGCAAGGATATTTGGTATTTACCTTAGATAACCGAGGAAGCATGAACAGGGGGATTGCCTTTGAAAATGCTACCTTCAGAAATCTAGGAAAATATGAAATGGAAGATCAATTGGCAGGTATTAATTATTTAAAGAAATTTAACTACGTAGATGCAACAAGAATGGGTGTCTATGGCTGGAGTTTTGGTGGATTTATGAGCACCTCCCTCATGACTAAAACCCCAGATGTATTCAAAGTTGGTGTAGCAGGCGGTCCAGTGATTGATTGGCGTATGTACGAGATCATGTATACAGAGAGATATATGGATATGCCACAAAATAATGCAGATGGATATAAAGAAGCAGATCTTACCCATTATGTAAAGAATTTAAAAGGAAGATTAATGCTTATCCATGGTACTAATGATAATGTGGTGTTATGGCAACATACACTTACCTATTTAAAGAAATGTGTGGAAGAAGGTGTATTGGTAGATTATTTTGTTTACCCTGGCCACGAACACAATGTATTGGGACCAGATCGGGTACATTTAATGAAAAAAATTACCCAATATTTTAAAGACTTTTTATAAGCTAATCAGTAACAATAATCTTCTGAACAGCCTTATTTTGATTTGCCTGTATCTGCATCAAATAAACACCTGCAGGTACAGGCATTTTTTCTAGGTATAGCTCTTGTTTACCGGCTGCTAATGTTACAGGTTGATTCATCCAAAGCTGCCTGCCTTGCATATCTAACAATTGCATATTTACTAAAGTCTGTTCGTGCAGGTTTAAAGATACGCGAAGGGGCATATTAGAAGCAATTGGATTTGGATACACCATGCATGAAAGTGAATTTCCTCCAACATCTGTTATTGCATTTACATGCTTCACATTGGCAAAAGCAGCACCACCCGTTTTATAAAATGAACCGCTTGCCGTACTTTCTAATTGAATAGGTTTTACCGCATACACATAGTCTCCAGCATAATGATTATTAGCGTCTGTAAAAAAAGTATCCTGAATGGGAAATTGGT
>CANHDN010000193.1 GCA_947459415.1 Bacteroidota bacterium | reverse complement strand
GCGGGTTCGAATCCCGCTCTCTCCGCCAAACCAATAAAAGCCTGATTTTGCGTTGCAAAATCGGGCTTTTTTGCGCTAGCGCGTCAAAACCGAAGCGCAGCAAAGGATTTTGTAAGCGATGGCGCAAAAAAGCCCGTTGATTGAATTCCGCGTAGCTTTAGCGAAGAGGAATGAAAGCAACAGGCTTTTCTTGGTTTGAAGCACCCCTCCAGGGATCAGCGACTAAAAGGAGCTAATCCAAACTCTAAACTACAGCAAAGGATTTTGTAAGCGATGGCGCAAAAAAGCCCGTTGATTGAATTCCGCGCAGCTTCAGCGGAGAGGAATGAAAGCAACAGGCTTTTCTTGGTTTGAAGCACCCCTCCAGGGATCAGCGACTGAAAGGAGCTAATCCAAACTCTAAACTACAGCAAAGGATTTTGTAAGCGATGGCGCAAAAAAGCCCATTGATTGAATTCCGCAATTTTTAAAAGCAAATACTCTATTTCCTAGTTATTTTTGAACCCATTAATTCAAAAAAATGCGAAAAATATCTATTTATATAGCCATGAGTTTAGACGGCTATATTGCCACACATAATCATGATTTAAGCTTTCTCAAATTAGTAGAAATAGAAGGAGAAGATTATGGTTATAATAAATTTATTGAACAAATTGACACCATCATTTTAGGGAGAAAAACCTATGATTATGTTGTGAACGAAATGGGTTCAGAACACTATGATAGCGGAGAAAGAGAAGTTTATGTAATAACACGCACAGCCAGACCCAAAAAAGGTAAAACCACATTTTACGCTGGCCATCTCAAAGATCTCATAAATGAATTAAAATCTAAACCAGGTAAAAATATCTATTGCGATGGAGGAGCAGAAATCATTTGTGAACTCATGCAACATGATTTAATCGATGAATACATCATTTCTATGGTACCAATTTTTTTAGGAAATGGAATTAGATTATTCAAAGACAATAGACCAGAACAAGGAGTTAAATTATTACGAGCAAATTACTTCGAAACCGGATTAACTCAATTTCATTATATGCGGGAAAGAGAATAACCAAGGAATTTGTAAATATACAGAAACAAAAAAAGCTCAACATTTCTGCTGAGCTTTCTGTCGGGGTGGCAGGATTCGAACCTACGACCTCCACATCCCAAATGTGGCGCGATACCAGGCTACGCTACACCCCGATTCCTTATGTTTAAGGAGGTGCAAATTTATTCTAAATTGCCTATTATGCAATAAATTTTAAAAGTTTCTATTAATTTTTATGCATTTAGCTCAATGTCAACACAAAGCAAAATAACTTTTAGATAAAATTAGTGCCCTGCGCCCGCATTTAAATCATCAACTAAGATTCCTTGCTCCTTGAGAATTGATTTGGTTTTTATGGCAAAAAAGGCCAAATACAGAAAACACAATACAGCAATAAAATAAGACGCATGAATTCCCATACTATCTGCCACCTTACCCTGAATAGGCGGGATAATAGCACCACCTAATATCATCATAATTAAAAAAGAGGCCCCTTGAGAAGTATACTTACCAAGACCTGCAATAGACAAAGAGAAGATACTAGGCCACATGATACTGCAAGCTAATCCACCACTTATAAAGGCGAAAAGGGAAATATTTCCTGTTGTAAATAAACCCACTAACATACCAACAATACCAATAATTGCAAATAGCAATAAGGTTTTAGCTGGCTTTTCATTACCCAAAAAGAAAGCAGCAACTGCCACAATAATACACAAGGCATAAGGCAATAAATCTGCTATGGCGTTACCACTGTAATAGTTAACAAATAAGATTAATCCAAATGCAACAAATGGCACCACAAAAGTAAGTAACTGACGAATTTTGGCAGAAATATTAAAAGCACTCACCGCACCTGTCCATCTACCTATCATAAGACTACCCCAATACAAACTGATGAAATTAGAAATTTTAGATTCATCGTATGAACCAAATTCTTGTAATTTTAATAAAGCACCCATATTACTTTGTATGGTTACCTCAACACCCACATAGGTAAAAATGGCTAACATGCCTAAAACCAATTGAGGAAAGTGCATAGCGCCCCAAGCCTGCGGATTAGATTTAGATGCACTTAAAGCATATAACAATACACCTACAACAATGAACAAACAAATGAATATAAAATTATCGGCAATAAATGCAGGTAAAAAGTTTGTTAAAAACAATAATATAGCTACCGGAATAGCGATGATGAACAAAGTTTGAGTGGCCTTGGTACTATTTTCAATTTGCTCGCTATTACTAATACTTGGCAAACTCTTATTCATAAAAAAGAATAAAGCTACCAAAGCAAATAAAGCAGCCAAAATCCAATACAAGGTATTAATGTTTGCAAGCGTTGCTTGTTGCCCGCTTCCGATGGTTCCGAACAAAACGATACTCACTACAATTGGCCCGAGCAGGGTTCCTAATGAGTTTACACCACCCGTAAAGTTCAATCTATGTGTGCCCGTTTCTACCGGACCAAGCGCAACAACAAAAGGATTAGCTGCCGTTTGTTGCAAAGAAAATCCGAGAGCAATAATAAAGAATGCGCCCAAAATCATACTAAAAGTAACTTGTTCTAAGCCAGAAAAAACACTTAATAAACCTGCACCTACCACCGAAGCAAGTAGCCCATAAATAATACCAGACTTAAATCCAATTTTATTAAGAATATCTTGCTTGTTTACTTGCGATAAATAATATAAAAAGAAGCTACCAAAGAAGTAGGCAGCATAAAAAGATGCATCAATTAACTGGGATTCATATTGACTTAAATTAAAATGTGTTTTACAAAAAGGGATAAAAATACCATTTGAAGCGGCTACAAATCCCCAAAAGAAAAACACTACTGCCAAAGTAAATAAAGGCGTTTGTTGGTTTTTGCTCGACATATATTACATTAATTTTGGAGCATAAATAACAACAAAGAAATATCATTTCCAAGCATGAAAAATGAACCATCAAATTTTGGATCAAAGCACAAACTAAATTTAACAAAGCAAAAGACTGATGAAAATCATTAAAATATCACAATTTATTCATAACAGACCACTTCTTTATGGAGTATATTTGACCTATCAATAAATAAGCACAACTATGATATCAACCATTGTTATTCCAACGGATTTTTCCGAAGCAGCTACCCAAGCCTTGCAATATGGATTGTCATTTGCAAAAAAAATTAATGCCACTGTTCATGTTATACACATTAATCAGGTTGCTATGGTAGATGCTACCATGCCTGCAGAAACCTATCAGATGTTTGTGAAAGAAATTGAAGACCAT
>CANHDN010000192.1 GCA_947459415.1 Bacteroidota bacterium | reverse complement strand
ATAGAGATTATTTTGCCTTTGATGAACCGCTTCAAAGATGTCCTTCGCACCGGGTGCTGGCCATGTTTAGGGGAGAAGAGGAGGGTTTTTTACGCTTAAGTATATCGCCCGAAGAAGAAGATGCTTTAGCTATTATTGCGAGACAGGTAATTAGACGGAATTCGGCTAGTAGTCAGCAGTTGCAAATGGCTGTTACAGATTCTTATAAGCGTTTACTACTTCCTTCTTTGGAGAATGAAATGAGGGCTCAGGCCAAATCTAAGGCTGATGAGGATGCCATAATGGTCTTTGCTGAAAACCTAAAACAATTGCTCCTTGCAGCGCCTTTGGGGAGTAAGCGGGTGCTGGCAATAGACCCGGGTTATAGGTCGGGTTGCAAAGTGGTGACATTAGACAGCGAGGGTAATTTATTGGCAGAATCGGTTATCTATCCACATGAGCCGCAAAAGGAGTTGGTTCGAGCCGAAGCCCTTTTACGCAAATGGCTTGCGCAATACCAAATTGAGGCCATTGCCATTGGAAACGGCACAGCAGGCCGGGAAACCGAAACCTTTGTGCGCAACTTGGGATTGGGTTCAAACATGGCCATTTATTTGGTAAACGAAAATGGGGCTTCGGTGTATTCGGCATCTGCTATTGCACGCGAAGAATTTCCGGACTATGACGTTACAGTACGTGGCGCTGTGTCTATTGGTAGAAGGCTCATAGACCCATTGGCAGAGTTGGTTAAGATTGATGCAAAGGCCATAGGTGTAGGGCAATATCAGCATGATGTGGACCAAGCAAAATTAAAGGATAGGCTTGAAACGGTGGTTCAGGCATGTGTAAACCAAGTGGGCGTAAATGTGAATACGGCAAGCAAAAGTTTACTTACGTATGTATCTGGTTTGAACGCACAAACTGCGCAGCAAATTGTTAATTACCGTGCAGAAAATGGCGCCTTTGAGAGTAGGTTAGCGCTTAAAAAGGTTCCTCGCTTGGGTCCAAAAGCCTTTGAGCAATGTGCGGCATTTTTGAGAATTCCGGGTGCAAAAAATGTGTTGGATAATAGTGCAGTGCATCCAGAAAGTTATGGTATTGTAAATGCCATGGCCAAAAAACATAACTGTACCTTGGCAGATTTAATTGCCAATGAAAACCTTCGTAAGCAAATACATGTGGCCGATTTTGTAACTGAACAAGCAGGGGTTTTAACCCTAAACGATATTTTAAAAGAGTTGGCCAAGCCTGGCAGAGACCCACGCGGACCATTGGTTCAGTTTGAGTTTGCCGATGTTAAAAAGCCCGAAGATTTATATGAAGGCATGGTATTGCCCGGCATTGTAACCAATATTACCCGCTTTGGCTGCTTTGTAGATATTGGCGTAAAACAAGATGGCATGGTACATATCTCTCAATTGGCAGATAAGTATGTGGCCGACCCAAATATGGTGGTAAAGTTACAGCAACAGGTAAAGGTAAAAGTACTAGAAGTAGATTTAGAAAGAAAGCGTATTAGTTTAACGATGAAGCTTTAGGATTTTTTGGTAAGGATTGAAACATTTTTTTTGTTGATTTTAAAACCAAAATATACCTAATTCTAGGTATTTTTTGTATTTGTATAATGTTTAGCTTTGCTATACTAGATAAAGCCTAGCATAATATTTATAAATATGAAATTTTTTTCCTTACCCTATCATTTAAAGATTGTCTTACCCCTACTTATTATATTTTTTAAATTAGATGCACAGGCTCAAAAACTTAAAGAAGTAAAAGAAAGTGGCACCTATAAAATGCGCATTGAAAAAACAATGAGCGAAGCTGAGGCTGAACGTTTATGTATTGAAAGAGCCAGAATTGATGCCATTGAAAAGGCATTCGGACAAACCATTATTCAAGGAAATGCTACTTACATCAAGAATAAAACTACAGGCGAACAAACAGAGAGTTCAAATATTTTCAGTAATATTTCTGAATCAATGGTTAATGGTGAGTGGATTCAAGATTTAAATAAGCCAGAAATAAAAAAATTATTGGAGAATAATGAGTTATGGATGCAAGCAGAGGTGTTTGGGTTAATTCGTGAGGTGAAAAGTATTCAAACCACCTTTGTTGCTTCCCCATTAAACTGCACCAATACAACTTGTAAAACCACCACCTTTAGAGATGGAGATGATTTTTACCTATACTTTAAAGCTCCAGAGGATGGGTATATTTCTATTTACCTAGATGATCCCGAACAACAAAAAACTTTTCGTTTATTACCTTATAAATCCTCAAAAATAAAGACTACGAATTACCCTGTAAAGGCAGATGTTGATTACATATTTTTTAGCGCAGCAAAAAAAGCGACAGCTAATGAAATGGTGGATGAAATAGTACTTTTATTAAATAACCCAAAGGTGCCAGAAATGAATAAATTATTTATTCTTTATAGTCCGAAGGAGGAGTTTGGTAAGCCTATTGTAAGTCAGTCTGCTGCAACAGTTGGAAAGGTAGAAACGCCGCTGGAGTTAGCTAGTGAAGATTTTCAACGTTGGTTGCAATTAAGTCGTAAAGGTACTGAGGTGCAATTAATGAGTATGATTTTAAATATAAATCCCAAGAAATTATGAGCCATTTAAAAATTATCGGGTTTTCACTTCTGTTTATACTTCATTTTGCTTTAAAAGCTCAGAAAATTGAAGGTAAAAGCACTGCGATGCAATTAAATATTGTAAAGCCATACATTAAAGATTTACCGCCTAATTTATATGCAGATATTCAATTTATAGATGACAATGCAAATGGAATTATTGAAGCCGAGGAGCATGCAAGGATTTTACTTACCATTGAAAATAAAGGAAAAGGTCCTGCCCAAGGCTTAGAGGTAAAAGTAGCCACAGAAAAATATGATCCAGAATTACAGATAATCTTGCCTAAGGTTATTAGACGGATTGAACCCAATGAAAAGCGTGAGATTGAAATTGGATTTAAAGCGGGCTTTAATATTAAATCCAGTGAGCACAGGATTAAAATTGATATTTTAGAGCATTTTGGTTTTGATTTGGATCAAGCCACCATGGTTTTTAATTCATTGCAATATCAACAGGCTAAACTGGAGTTTAAAGGGATGGAACTTTATGACCAAGGTGAAGGGGCCGCACCAATCATTGCAGATGGATTATTACAGGCAGGTGAGCAGGTTAAAATAAAGGTGGTTATTCAAAATGTTGGTCAAAATGTAGCCCTTAATTCTCGCTTTAAAGTGGAGTCTCGAGATCAAAACATTTATGTAGAAGAAGGTGAAGGAGACTTAGGGAATATAAAAATTGGTGAGGTTAAAGAATTTTATATTAAGGTTACCCCGAATAAGCGCGTAAAAACAGAGGCCGATTTGCCCATATTTTTAACAGTAAACGAAACCAAGGTATACGGCAATATTACCAATAAACAACTGCCAATT
>CANHDN010000191.1 GCA_947459415.1 Bacteroidota bacterium | reverse complement strand
TTTTTTGACAGGTATTGCTCAACAAAAAGGTTTATTGCGTTTACAAGACACTAGTTCAAAATACTTGGGTAAGGGTTGGACAAGTTTAACTGCTGCGCAAGAAGATAAAATCACCATCTATCATCAACTTAGTATGAATAGCGGTTTAGACGATGGATTAGATAAAGATTGTACAGCTGATTCTTGCTTAATTTATAAAGCTGATGCAGGTACCCGATGGGCTTATCACAATGCACCTTATACTTTATTAGAAAAAGTGATAACGGTGGCTAGCAAACAAACCTATCAACAGTTTTTTAATGCTGAAATAAGATTAAAAACAGGGATTGCAGGCATGTGGACTAAAATTGGTTTTAATAATGTATTGTTAAGCAATACCCGGAGTATGGCCAGGTTTGGTTTATTACTATTAAACAAAGGTAAATGGGATCAAACCTGGGTTTTAAACGATAGTAATTATTTTAAGTCGATGGTAAATAGTTCTCAACTTCTCAATCCCTCATATGGGTATTTAACCTGGTTAAATGGGAAAGGAAAGGCTATGTTTCCGGGTTCGCAAATTGTATTTAACTTAGATTTGGCGCCCAATGCTCCCAAAGATATGTATGCCGCTATGGGTAAAAACGGACAATTAATTAATGTGGTGCCTTCTCAAAATTTGGTTGTGGTAAGGATAGGGGATGCGCCGGGTGATAATGGTGAAGTACCCGTTACGTTTAACAACGATATTTGGCATTATTTAAACAAAGTAATGTGTCCGCCAAGCACGGGATTACAGGCTACAGAACTCACTCAAAACATTCAATTATTTCCGAACCCTGCCACGCATCAGCTTAGTATATCCGGCGTTTCAGCAAACGAGATAAAAGACCTAGCACTCTATAATTTGCAAGGAGTTTTATTAAAACGGTTTGAACCCAATACCATACTTGATATTACTGATATAGCTAGCGGGGTATACCTCATAAAAATTGAAACCCAAAACACTATTGATTTTTTGAAGCTGGTGAAGGATTAGAAAAACAGCTATTTTTTGCAGATACAAGAAATTAAGTCAGAAAAGGTTTTTCATTTAATTGATTTTGACTAATTTTGTCATGAATTAATTAGACATGTATGAAAACGCTTATTAAAAATGCCCGCATCAAAAAAGGTTTAATGCTTAGGGAGTTAGCTCAGCTGATGGGCATAGATCAAGCTTTAATAAGCAAGTTTGAAAGTGGAGCTAGAAAGCCTACTAAAGCGCAATTGGTGCAGCTTTCTGAAATTTTACAGCTAGATTTACATGAGTTAAAGGTTCAATGGTTGAAAGAAAAAGTACTCTATGAAATTGGAGATGATGCACTGGCCTTAGAAGTTTTTCAATTGGCAGAGCAAGAGATAAAATCAAAAGATAATATTAAAACTCCTACATTGGTTCAAAAGTCCTTATGCAAAACCTTAGATAAAATAGATGCCTTGCATAGTTCTTTACAAAAATTAAGAACCTTTGATAGTTATAGAATTTCGCAAGCATTAGAGCTAGAATATACCTTTGAAAGCAATAGGATAGAAGGCAATACGCTTACCTTAAAAGAAACAGATTTGGTTATAAACGAAGGGCTCACCATTAGCGGTAAATCTATGCGTGAGCACCTCGAGGCTATCAATCATAAAGATGCTATATTACTTGTTAAGGAGTTAGCTCAGGCCAATACTGCTATTGCCCCTAGGGATGTATTGTCTATTCACCAGTTGGTGTTACGAGGCATTGAAGATGCCTATGCGGGTAAATATAGAAACGTGCAGGTTTTGATAAAAGGAAGCACACATGTGCCACCTGCGCCTTACTTAATAGAAAAACAAATGGAAGATTTTTATTATTGGTATCACGATAACAGAAAATCTTTGCATCCTGTTTTATTGGCAGCAGAAATACATGAGCGCTTGGTTACTATTCATCCATTTATTGATGGAAACGGCAGAACTGCCAGGCTGTTCATGAACCTAATTTTATTGCAACATGGTTTTGTTATTGCCAATATTAAAGGAGATACTAAAAGCAGGATGGCATACTACTCGGCCTTGGAAGAGGCTCAAACCAAGGGTAAAAAAGATGCTTTTTTTAAATTGGTTGCTTCCTATGAGTTGGCTGCTTTGGAGCGATATATAAAAGTTCTTGGTTAAATTAAGAACCAAGAGTCCAGATTTTTTTAGAGACGAGAGCATAGACTATTAGGATATTTCACCAAAGGTTAAATGTTGGTCTGTGCTCTGGATTCTGGACTCTGGATTCTAAAATTCAACATCTATCTCGTTTTTAATGAGGTCTTCAAAGGTTTCACGGGCACGGATGAGTTGAGCTTTTCCGTTCCAAATGAGTACTTCGGCGGGCCTAAAACGTGCGTTATAATTGCTGCTCATGGTAATGCCGTATGCTCCTGCATTTTTAAAACACAAGATGTCATCTTCATGAACCTCATTTATTTTTCTATCCCAGCCAAAGGTATCTGTTTCGCAGATGTAACCCACCACGGTATAGATCCGTTGTTTTCCCTCCGGGTTAGAGATGTTTATAATATGATGGTAGGAATCGTACAACATGGGTCTAATTAAATGGTTCAAACCAGAATCTACACCCACAAAAACAGTGGCAGTAGTTTGCTTCAGAACATTTACCTTAGCTAAAAAGTAACCAGATTCGCTCACTAAAAATTTACCTGGTTCAAACCAAAGTTCTAGGTTTCTGCCATATTCTTTGCAAAACTCCTGAAAGCGCTGGCTTATGGCTGAACCTAATTCTTCAATATCGGTGGTGATATCACCTTCTTTATAAGCAACTTTAAATCCTGAACCAAAATCTACGAAGCTTAAATCGGGGAATTCTTTAGCAATATCAAATAAGATTTCTGCACCTTGTAAAAATACACCTGCATCTAGGATATCAGAACCGGTATGCATGTGCAGGCCATTAACATGGATATTGCTCGATTTTACTACCCTGGCTACATGGCGCATTTGATGTACCGAAATTCCAAATTTTGAATCTATGTGTCCGGTAGATATTTTAGCATTACCACCTGCTAGTATGTGCGGATTAACACGTATACAACAAGGAACCGTATTGCCATAAATACTTCCAAATTGTTCAAGTATAGAGATGTTATCTATATTTATGTGTACTCCTAACTTTACTGCTTCTTGAATTTCACCTATACTAACACAGTTTGGAGTGAAAATAATATCATCTGGCGCATACCCAGCCCTTAATCCAAGTAGAACCTCATTAATGGATACTGTATCTAAGCCACAGTCATGTTTTTTTAGTAATTTTAAAATAGCAGAATTGTTTAATGCTTTACAAGCATATTTAACCTTTATGTTTAAGGGTTTAAAAGCATTTACCAAACGTTCGTACTGTGAAACAATTTTTTCGCCGTCATAAACATAAACAGGTGCACCAAATTGAGT
>CANHDN010000190.1 GCA_947459415.1 Bacteroidota bacterium | reverse complement strand
CCACCCAAAGATAAACCCAATGTTTTATTATTGGCTGTATTTTGGATGAATACCAATTCACCAATGCGTAAGTTTTTAGCCTGAAAAGGGCTGGCAATGTGCAGGTGCAAGATGCCCAAACTCTCATCATCACCTTGTATGGTATTGTTCTGAAATACCAACTGATCTAAGCTAAATTCAATTCCATTGCTACCCGCGTTATCTATGATAATACCACCCTTATTTTGCAAGAAATTTGAATTTTTCAACTCAAAACTCACCGATTGCTTATTTAAAATTAAAAGCGGAGTAGCTACAAAAATAATGGCCTCATTAAACACAGATTGAGAAACCAATAGATTTGATAAAGACACCGATTTTCTGTTCCAAAAAGGTTCAAAACTAATGGCACGCGCTAATTGCTTGAAGTGCGCATGCTGAATATTAATTTGTGAGGCTGCATCATTGCCATTTACCAGGATACCTGCACCCGGATCTTCTGGGTTGGCAGAAGTAAATACCACCGGCGCTTTGGCATCACCCATAACAGAGAGACCACCCTCTACCCACAAAGAAGCACCCGGCTCAAAAATAACCTGCGTACCCGCTGCAATTTTTAATTCTTGCCCCTTGGCTACCCGTTGCACCCCAACAATGCGCAAGGTATCTGATACCTGTGCATGAGCCAACAATGGCAAAATGCATATGAATAAAAGTATGTACTTTAAGTGTTTCATATTAATTAATTTCAATGAGGATAGGTTCTGCTTTTACCTTGCTTTCTGAACCTATTTTGTACTGTATGTCGTAAAAAACCAAATATTGTAAATGAGCGATATCTGCTGCAGCAGGCGCATAGCTGTTACCTTGAATGTTTTCTATCTTGGTCTCATTCCCAATACTACGCACCTTAAAAGAGCTAATGCCATATGCTTCGCCTTCTTTAAAAGAAGGGTGAAAAGCCATGAGCTTAAGCGACACCATTTGCTTGAGGCGCTGCCTGCTGCAACTGAGGTTTGGTAATTGAGAAACTAAGATAAGAGGCTCTGGAAGCGGCTTTACAAAAACCGAATCGTGGAATAAAACCCCTTGTTTGTTTTTAACCAATAAGCTGCACCAACCCTCTGTTTCTGGCGCAAAATGAATGACCCCTTTTTTAATGGCCGCATACGGATCTGAAGGACAAACAAGCTCCAAACTTCCTTGCTGGAAAGGCAAGGTTTGCGTATAGTTTACACCTTTATAACAAATGCGGAAAGGAAGTGAATTTCTGGCTGGGAAACTAGCCGGCAATACCGCTATGCTTAAACTTTCTGTTTTTACTTTTCCGCGCACGACTAAGGTATAGCTACCTGCCAAGCTGGGTTTAAATACAAAGCCATTGGCTTGAAGGGTATAGTCTTTATTTGCTGTTCCGTTTCTACTAATAGATACATCTTGCAAAGAATCTCCTTTCACCTGGAAGATAGAAGCATCACCCACCCGCATAGACGTGTAACGCGCCAGCAAGCTCAGTTTAGGTTCGGCCAATTCATTATTAAGCAGTGCTGCCTGATTGCTGAGTAAGCCAATACGCACTTGCAATTCTTCTAATTGCGCAATAACTAGGTTAGCCGGTATATGTTTAAACTTATAGTTAAGCCAGGTATCGGCTTTTTCTGCTGTTAGGCCATTTTGAATATCTGCTTCGAATAAATGATTAAAAGCTTCTTTTTCTATTTGGGAACTGAGGGTGTTTTTTAAGCTGTTTAAAACAATAAAAAGTTTTTCTCCGCCTCCGTTTTTAAGAAAGAATGCATCTGTTTTGGAATAACTATTTAATTCTGGGCTCTCTGGATTTAAACTTTGGTATTGAATAAATGCTTTGAACTCATTTTCTAATGCTAGAATCTTTGCCTGAATTTCTTGCTGGCTGGCATGATTGGGAATAGATACAGATTTAGTAAAATATTGACTAATGGGATTGGTAATTTTGAGCCACGCCACCGGAATTTGGGTCATGGAAAGCACAATAAAAATAAGGTACATTAAGCTGATGAGCCTAAAGCGTATATTTTTACTGCGTTTTATTTTTACATATTCACTCATGGTTTGGCAATAAAAATTGGTGAACCCATAGCCGTACTCACCCCATTCACATTCACCAAACGAATTTGATCAAAAATGAGGGTGCTACCAGGCTTTAGTTGATTTTCTATACTACGCAATTCTGTTCTAAGGTACCTAGAATTGCTTTTAAAACGTTGCTTCTTGCCATCTGGCGAAATAAGCGTTAGGTTAAAATTGATTACCTGCCAAAATTTGCTTTCACTCTCTAAACAATGTGCCTGAGATAAATTGCTTTTGGCACCTGCAATATCTCTAATGCTTACTGCCGGAGCCTTTGCTTTTAGCGCAAATAAAGAACGCTGATCTAAGACCAAATTACCAGAACGCATTTCTATGGTAAACCTACCCTCATACAAAGGAGTGATGATGAGTTGATCTCCAGCTCTTTGAATGGTAGCATTTTCGCTAAAAAACTGCAAGTTTCTAATGGCTTCAAAGCCCGTTTTATCTAAGGTAACCGTGAAGGGTTCGCTTAAATAGGCAGCAATTTCTTGCTCGGTTTCTAAGAAGCGCAAAGCGGGTTTAATTACTTTAATTTTTTGGCGAATGAATTCATTTTCTACTTCCGCCTCTAATTCATAGTCTCCAGCTAGCGTTGGGGTCCAATTAATTTGAAAATGCCTACCCCTATAATTGGGCGTCATGCTCATGTTATTAATGCTTACCGTTGGGGCAATGGAATCTCTGGAAAAGAAATCGAAGGTAATTTTCTCGCCTACATAATACACACTTTTATAACCCAATAATAAACTAGAATCTCTGCTGCTATTTACTTTAATAAGGCCGCCCTCTGGCAATTCCCATTTTAAATATTTAAGCGACTCAGTTAATACCACTGTTTTTAATTGGTTAATTACACTAGGAACCGCCGCATTAGGCAATTCAAAAAACAAGGCGTTTTTAGCATCTACCCTGAAACTATCTGCGCTTTGAACCAAACCTAGTTGGGATACTAAGCTAGCCTGGTAATTGGGCGGAAAGCAAGCAATAAAGTTGGCTAGGGCTTGGTTAATGGGCAAGTATACTGCTGGTAAATTGAGCACCCTTTTAGAAAACTTTTGCTCTTTTAATTTTTCCCCTTTAATTTTTTGCTGGATGGCAAAAGAATCGTAGCGGATTATTAAGGAATCTAACAAGGCAATGGTAGCCGACGCTTTTTCTTTGACAGCAAACTCATCTGGCACCTGCGTCTTTTGTTCATTAAAGAAAGAAACTAATTGATAATTTAGGCTATCTTGGGTTTTGCGCAGGGCACTAAAGTGATGCACAAAATCTCCGGAAGTGGAGAGGAAGAAAAAGACAATAAAGACCAAGTACAAGAAAGTAAGTTTCTTGAAATTGAGTGCTTTAGACTTTTTTATGCGTATTGT
>CANHDN010000189.1 GCA_947459415.1 Bacteroidota bacterium | reverse complement strand
CTCGTGCTGCTTTGAAATAGTTTAATTTTATGACTATATAGTTTAATCAATAACAATAAACCTGGCAAGCCCAAACTAAGAATAAATGATAAGATTGTATTCGTTCTTTGTAGGTTGTATTTTGCAGCTTCTAAATTAAATTGTAATGGTTTAAAACGAATTTCGCCAGTATTTAAGGGAGCATACATTCTAATGAGATAATGTAGGGCACAAAATAACATACATCCAAGGATAAGCCAAGCTGCTATTTTGTATTGTTTTTTGAATACAGACATGGCAATAGCAAATGGAAATAATAGAATACTGGTTTCTTTTGTTACAAGTCCTAACAGGCATGCCAAGCCAAAGGCAATATGTTTTTCTTTGAGCCATGCATACACACCCATCGTTAAAAATAAGATTGCTCCTGGATCTACATAACTTATGCAGGTGTAATAAAAGCTAGGGAAAGAGAAAATGCTAATGAATACTGCCCACGTGGCTTGTTTTGGTTCAGCTCCAACAAACTTTAATATGGCAAATAAATAATACAAACTGAATGCTAAACAAAAAAAGTTAAGAATATTTAGACTGCTTGCTGCTGAAAATGGAAGTAGATGGGCCAATAGAGGCAGTAGGAATCTAGCATTTGTCATAGGCCTTATTGGAGCCGAAGGTACCTCGCCTCTAAAATATTCAACATAGGCATTAAAATAGTGTGCATCCCATGGTGTTTGTTTAACCCAGTTCGTATTGCCATTAAAACGCGGTGTGCAAACTAATAGCAGACAAATCATTGCCAATAGTGCTATGTATTTTTCGCTGCTAATTTTCATTTAAGTGCGTTAAAATGTTCAAATACTAACATTGCTTTAGATTTGCCAATAACCTTTTCCAAACTCTCCAAAGAACTTTCTTTGATTTTTTTTACACTCTTAAAAGTTTGTAATAAGAGGGCAGCATTGGCCGAACCAATTCCTCTAATATGAGATAAATCACTTGTTAAGGTGTTTTTACTTCTGCGATTTCTGTGGTGTGTAATACCAAATCGATGGGCTTCATCTCTTAACTGTTGTATTATTTTTAATGTTTCTGATTTTTTGTCTAGGTATAAAGGAAATTCATCCTCTGGGTAGTATAATTCTTCTAGTCTTTTGGCAATACCAATAATTGGTATTTTGCCATAAATATTAAGTTCCTTTAGACTTTCTATTGCAGAGCTTAGCTGGCCTTTACCACCATCTATGATGATTAAATTAGGTAATGGTTCATTATTCTCTAATAAGCCCCTATAACGCCTAAATACTACCTCACGCATGGTAGCAAAATCGTCTGGTCCAACAACTGTTTTAGGTATAAAATGCCTGTAATCTTTTTTGCTTGGTTTTGCATCTTTAAAAACAACACATGCTGATACCGGATTAGTACCTTGTAAGTTAGAATTGTCAAAGCATTCAATATGTATTGGAGCCTCTTTTAATCGAAGGTCTTTTTGCATTACTCCTAAAATTCGCTCAACTTTTAAATCTGGATTTATTAATTCATACTGGGTAAGTTTTTCACGCTTGTAATACAATGCGTTTTTCATAGATAAATCTAATAACTTTTTTTTATCTCCTAATTTAGGCACTGTAATGGTTAAGCCAGAATCTTCCCAGTCTAGGGGAATAGGGACAATAATTTCATTAGACCTAGATTGATATTTTTCTCTTACTTCAGCAATAGCTAAACTCAGCAATTCTTCATCAGATTCATCTAACTTTTTCTTTAATTCAAAAGTTTGTGTTTGAACAATAATTCCATTAGAAACCTTTAAATAATTACTAAAAGCAAATCGCTCATCACTCACAATACTAAATACATCTACATCATGTTTAATGTCATTTACAATGGTAGATTTACTTTGGTAGTTTTCTAACAAAGTTAATTTCTGTTTGAACCTATCTGCCTTTTCAAACTCAAGTTTTTCTGCTGCTTCGAGCATTTGAACTTTTAATTCTGAGCGGAGTTCTGTTAAATTTCCTTTCAATATTTTTTTTACAGCAAGAATTGTTTCATGATACTCTTGCTCTGTTTGTTTGCCAATACAAGGAGCCATACAATTCCCAATATCATACTCTAAACAGGCTTTAAATTTACCATTGGCAATGTTTTCTTTACTCAGGTTATAGTTGCAATTTCTTAATGGGAAACCAGCTCGTATTAATTCTAATAGAGTGTATTTTAAATAGCTATTCGCGTACGGGCCATAATATTCGCTTCCATCTCTTTCAATGGTTCGGGTAGATAGTATCCTTGGGAAGCGTTCATTTTTAATACAAATGGATGCGTAGGTTTTATCGTCTTTCAGTAAAATGTTGAACCTAGGTTTATACTGCTTTATTAGCACATTTTCTAATAGTAGAGCATCCATTTCAGTTTCTACCAAGGTGAATTCTATTGAGGCAATTCTACTTACTAAAATGGCAGTCTTTTTATTATCGAAGTGTTTACCAACAAAGTAGCTATTCACTCGTTTTTTTAAGCTTTTAGCTTTACCAATATAAATGATAGTCTTTTCATCATCAAAGTATTTGTAGATACCTGGTGAATCAGGCAATGTTTTCAGTATGTCTTTCAGATGAGAATAAGGCATGCACAAACATAATAGTTTGATAGGTAAAATTTCCTCAGAAATTAAGCAGGCATATTTTTTTTGAAAGTTGGTAAATTTTTAAAATTTTAATGGTATTCATAAGCTAGTTTAAGTAAATTTATTTTAAAATATTTATAAATTTAATGTATTGATTAAATTGAACTTATGATATTTTTTGCATTTTTCGCAATAAATGACTGTTAAATTTCAGATTTAGCTGGGTAATTATTAATTTTTATTTTTTACATTAGTGCCCACTTTATTATCATAAATTTAAATAAAATTAATATTATATATATACATTATGAATAAACACTTACAAAAATTCAGAATGATAACGATGCTGCTAATGGCATCTTTGTTATCAAGTTGGGCATTTGCGCAAACAAACATTGCACCATCTGCCGTAGCAACGGGTGGGCCTGCCTGTAACAGCGGCGCTTGTTCCACTTTAAACGACCTAAACTTTGGTACTTGCGGCACGCAACAGATGTGGCTTACAAGTGCTGCCACTAATCCAGGTTCAACAGTACATATCACATTTACATGGTCTAGTGTACAAATTATTGAAAAAATGACCATCCATGCAGGTGCCGCAGGTACTCGTTATTTAACAGGTGGAACTGTTCAAATATATAATGGAACAGCATGGGTGAATCATCAAGCATTTACACAACCTAATACTACCTTGTGTAATTATGTTATCACATTTCCAACTGTGGCTACTACTGCAATTCGTATCATTGATATGACCGTTGGCGGATCTCAAACTTCTAATGTAAATTTCCGTGAGGTAGAAATTTGGCAAGGATCTCTTTCTAATAATGATGTAGGTGTAATGGCCATAG
>CANHDN010000188.1 GCA_947459415.1 Bacteroidota bacterium | reverse complement strand
TTTGAAAAAGCATTGCTCACATTAGTCTTGCTCAGCTATATCCAAGCCTTTATGGATGGAAATAAAAGGGTAGCCAGAATTGTAGCAAATGGCATTTTAATAACTCATCAATATTGCCCTATTTCTTTTAGAACCGTTGACGCTTCAACCTATAAAAAGGCCATGTTGATATTCTATGAACAAAATAATCTGTATGCATTTAAGCAGATTTTTATGGAACAATTCAAATTTGCAGTGGGCGAATATTTTAGAGTTCGTGCCGTGGATATGAATCCTTATGCTAATTAACAAAAAAAAAGCTGCCAAAGGCAGCTTTAAAAGTAGCGGGAAGCAGAATCGAACTGCCGACCTTAGGGTTATGAATCCTACGCTCTAACCATCTGAGCTATCCCGCCATAAAGGGCTGCAAATATAAAATTTAGAAATTGTATTCAAAGAAAATCTTGGCATTTTATTCTAAACTACTGATTTCTAATAACACAAGCTTAACAAAAATCCAAAATAGCCAAGCCCAAAATATTTTTAAAGCCCAAATACGCAAATACCATTCCATCCGTTAACTAACAAAACAGATCATTTCAACTCATACCTCATAACTCATAACTCATACCTCATAACTCATAACTATAAAAAAAAACCTGTTCAATTAAGCCAACTATACACAAGTTTATACACATTTAACACAGATAAGCAGAAAAGATTTTTTAAAATTGCCCTAAATTTGTAAATTATAACTAGTACGAATATGAAAAAGAAAAAAGTATTAATAGGAGGCATTTCGTTTGCCATAATAGCATTAATAGCTATTGCCATTGTTGGCTATCCGCCTTTTAATGCTTTTTGCCTAGCAAAGAAAAACAGTAAAGCCAACTTTCCGGGCTTTGGCATTTGGCTTCCGCCAGATTACGAAGTGCATGGCATAGACGTATCCAGACATCAAGGTAGAATTAATTGGGATGCTGTTAGCGAGCATACCTCTAATGACATAGGCATTTCATTTGCATTTATTAAGGCCTGCGAAGGCAGAACGGTAAGAGACAATTTCTTTCACGAAAACTGGAGAAATGCCAAAGACATCAATATGCTCAGAGGAGCTTACCACTTTTTTAGACCGCACCTTACCGCAGACGAACAATTTAACCTATTCAAAAGCATTGTTAAATTAGAAAAAGAAGACCTACCTCCTGTATTAGACATAGAAGTAAGAGGCAGTGCTTCACCGGCCAAATTAAGAAATAGCGTAAAGCGTTGGTTGGTATTGGCAGAAAAACACTATGGTGTTAAACCTATTTTATACACCAGTTATTCATTTTATAAAAACTACTTCAGAGGCAAAGAATTTGAAAGTTACCCGCTTTGGATTGCACATTACGCTACAGACGATTTAAATCGCCTCACCAAAGATTGGCATTTTTGGCAACACAATGAAAGTGGCAAGGTAAAAGGCATCAGAGGCAATGTAGATTTTAATGTGTTTAAAGGAGATTTTGACGACTTAATGCGCATTTGCAAGCGCTAAAAAGCGCTTAATCTTTCTTTCTGGCAATCAAACTGAGGTAGGTAAATAAACCTGCGCCCAGCACAAAAAAAACAATGTATCCATATTTTTCTTGCTTGTAAAAATCAATGCTTAGGTATAGCATGATTCCATACAGCATGACCAATTTAATAGCCTTCTCTGTGCTATAATTTTTAAACAGCCTAGGTAATAACACATAGACTAAAACAATGCCAAGTGCCATTAAACCAAGTGGCAAGATCCAATTAGCGTGCGCGTTGAGTAGTTCCATTTCTTTTGATGATTTGAGCAAATTTTTCGAAAATTTCTGTGTTCTCATAGATGCCCGCAAAGGCCTCTGAACCCGGACCATAAGCAAATACTGGAACCATAATACCTGTATGACCTTTGGTAGAAAAATGAGGCTTAAAACTTCCCAAGTTTTCCTTATTTTCTAACAAGCTAAGCCCACCCGTTTCATGATCTGCCGTAACCACCACCAAGGTATTTTTATCTGCCATGGCCCAGTCTAATACCGCATTTAATACCTCATTAAAATCTACTAACTCTGCTTGTACATAGGCATAATCATTATCGTGGCCACCCCAATCTATTTGTGAGCCCTCTACCATTAAAAAAGATTTTTGATAGTGCTTGCTCAGGTTTTTTTGAGCCAATGCTGTGCCTTTAAGCAATACATCTCCCCTGCCCGCTTGCATCGTTTTTAAGCCATTTGGCGCCAAGGTATATATCAATTTAGCGGCATCGGTTTGAACCAATACGCTATCTTGTTTGCAGGTAAAACCCAGCTGACTCAACTCAGCAAATAGATTGCGTTGATCTTTGCGTTCGGTAAAGAATTTTTGCCCACCACCAATGGCAATGTCACAGTGTTGCTGCAAGAGAAAGGTAGCAATTTCTTCCTCCATTTTGCGGCTAGGCACATGCGCATAAAAGGAAGCAGGCGTAGCATGGGTGATAGAGGAAGTTACCACCAGCCCAGTACCCCAATTACTTTGTTTGGCCCATTCAAAAATAGAGCGATGAGGCTGCTCACTGCTATCTACCCCAATGGCTCCGTTCTTGGCTTTTTTACCAATAGCAAAAACAGTTGCACCTGCCCCGCTATCGGTTACATAATTATCTGCAGAAGCTGTTTTACTTAAACCAATTACCGGAAAGCGCTCAAAGGCATTTTGCTTAGGATCATTTACCATTACCCCAGAAATTTGAGCCAATCCCATCCCATCCCCAATCAAAAAAATAATTCTTTTGGGAGCTTTCTTCCTACGCGGATTAGGTTCAGACCGCAATAAAAAAGGATTCAATAACAGGAGGCAAAGAAGCCACACACAGGGAATGATAAGCCGACGCATATTATTTACATTAACATATTTAGCTGCAATAATACAGCGAATAGGTAGATTATGCATTATTTTATCTCGTAACATTTACCAGGTAGCGCGCGCAATAAGCCTAAAAACTCCAGTTCCAATAGCTGCAAGGCCAAGCTACCAGAATCTGTGTTCAGTTCATAAGCCATTTCATCGATGCCAATTTTTACTTTCCCTCTGATATACTGGATGAGTTCAATTTGTTTAGGTGATAGCTGCTCATACAAATCAATGCGTTTGCTGGGCTTGGCCTCTAAATCCCAACCCATCAGTTGTATTAAGTCTTCTGGGCAAGTAATCATATGGGCTTTTTGCTCTTTAATTAAGTAATTGCAGCCTTGCGAATAATAATCACTAACCCTGCCCGGTAAAGCCATCAATTCTTTGTTGTATGAATAGGCAATCTCCGCGGTAATTCTAGCTCCACCCTTTATGGCCGTTTCGGGTAAAATAAGCACATCTGCCAAGCCAGCCACAATCCTATTTCGTTTCGGAAAATTCTCCTTGGCAGGAATGGTACCACTTAAACACTCTGTGAGCAAACCCCCATTGCCCAGCATTTTTTTGGCCAAGGCCTCGTGCTG
>CANHDN010000187.1 GCA_947459415.1 Bacteroidota bacterium | reverse complement strand
TACCAACAGGTACTCGATTATTTTTTAACCCACGTGCCCGTGGCAGAAACAGAATTGCGCTACGAGAATCCTTACCAATTATTGGTAGCTGTCATACTTTCTGCCCAGTGCACAGACAAGCGGGTGAACCTGGTAACCATCGATTTGTTTAGAGATTTTCCCACGCCGCAGCGCTTGGCAGAAACAGATTTTGATACCTTATTTCCGTATATTAAATCTATTTCTTACCCCAATAATAAAACCAAGCATTTAATTGGCATGGCCCAATTATTATTGAGTAAATTTGATGGGGTAGTGCCCGAAAGCATAGAAGACTTGGTAAGCTTGCCTGGTGTGGGTAGAAAAACAGCCAATGTAATTGCCAGTGTGGTTTACCAGCAACCTGCCATGGCGGTAGATACCCATGTGTTTAGGGTAAGTGCCAGATTGGGCTTAACTACGGCTGCCAAAACTCCTTTAGAAGCCGAAAAACAATTGGTTCAGCATATTCCCAAACACTTAATTGCTACGGCGCATCATTGGCTCATTTTACATGGCAGGTATACCTGTTTGGCGCGCAGCCCTAAATGTGCCGATTGTAAGTTACGTGCATATTGTAAATATGCTGAGGCAGCAGAAAAAAAGCAGCAAAAATTATTGGCTAAAATGGCTGAGGGCACTCGCTAAGGGTAGTTGAGGGTATTTTGCTTGCAGGGCCTGAACCAAGGCCAACTGTTTGCTTTTAAAGGCAGCTTGTTCTGGGCTAGGCGGTATTAAAAAGCGATGGCCCATGGCCTGGCTGATGGGTTGCACTTGCTCATACAATGCCTTTGTATCTTCACGCAAGAGGTGTTCTCTAAATTGCTCCCAAATATATTGAATCGCTTGTTCGCTGGGGTGTGCCATGTCTGCCGCATAAAAGCGGTAGTCTCGCAGTTCATCTTGCAAAATTTCAAATGCGGGGAAATAATAAGACTGCGGAAATTTTTTGAGTAAGGTTTCTAAGGCTAGCAATAAGGTAGACTTACTCAGGTTATTTTGGTGGAGCCCACCCCGAATATACTTAACCGGACTAATGCTCCAAATGATCCTTAGCTTGGGCTTGATGCGCAGGAGTTCTGTGATAAAAATTTCATAGGCGGCGCTTATTTCACTCACTGTTAACAAACTCTTTTCAAACAAATGCGCAGGTAATTTATGGCAATTTGCCACCACTTGTTGTGTAGTATGCCAAGTATAGACCTGCGCAGATCCCCAGGTGAGCAATAGATAATCTGCTTCTTGGAGGTATTGCCCAAAAAGTTTGTTTTGGGTATGAATGCGCGCTATTAAGGCTTCTTTTGAATCTGATTTAAAACTGCCATGATGCAAGGTGCCGTAGTAGTTTCCTTGGTGAGTAATAAGGTGTTTTTCTGGATCAAACAGGTTTGGGTTGAGTGCTTGTTGCATGCCTTGCAACAAACTCATGGGATTAAAAATAATGCCATTGGGATTGCACTGCACCTGAAAGAAATGCTCGGCTAATAGCTTTCCCATATTAGCTGCAAAGCATGAACCTAGGCAAAGGATTTTGTGCTCGTAACCTACACGATGCGCAATACCCTCGAACCTATGTACACTCCTAAACTCCAAGTTACAAATTGAATGCGAACAGCTTAAATAACAAACTCGCTTTTAAACATTTCATAATGCGGGCTTACACAAAAGATAGGCACATTACCCGTGTCGTTTACAATTTGCTGAGCGTAGGTTTCAATGATGTATTCGCGAATGGATTTATCACTTTCTTGTTGGGTCATGATGATAATTAAATCTGCCAATTGGGTTTCTGCAAATTCTAATGTTTTGCGTGCAAAATCATCATCATCTTCTAAAATGGTGGTGGTATGTTTTACGCCATTTTCATCAAAGATATTTTCTATTTGTTTGATGTTGGCGTTCATTTTAATGTTTAAGAACTCGTCTCCAATTTTATAGGTTAGGATATGGATGGTAGATTGATACGCTTTGCTTAAGTGTAAAGCCCATTTTACTTTTTGCTTAGATTCTTTAGATAAGTCTAATGGAAATACAATGTTCTTATAAGCATTTGGATTTTTATCTGTTTTTACCACAATCACTGGGGTGCTGCTATAGCTGATTACTTTGCTGGCATTGCTACCAATGACGCGCTCTACACCAGAAGCACCGTGGGTTCCCATGATGATACAATCACAGCCAAATTCTTCTGCCGTTTCTATAATGGTTTTATAAATTTTACCAGAGCGAACCTCTGTTTTGCAATGGATGCCGTAGGTTTGTTTGATCTCGTCTGCTTTGCTTTTTAAGCGATTCATCATGGCTTCTTTGGCCAGGTTATCTTTGGTTTCGTTTTTACTAAAGCTAAAAATATTACTCAAAAAATCTTCTTCTAAAATACTTAACAATACTAAATCGTTGTTAAAGTGTTTAGCCACTTGAGCTGCATGTTGAAGGGCATTGATAGAAATTTCTGAGAAATCTATGGGTACCAACATGATATTTTTTTTGTTTTCCATATGATATGTATGTTAGATTTTTGATTGCAAAGGTAATTGTTTTATTTAGCACACTACTACAATAATAAAAAATGTCCAAAAAAATACCAGCAACAGAACTGATTTTAAACGCAGATGGTTCTGTCTATCACTTGAATTTACTCCCAGAAGATTTGGGTGAAACCATTCTGTTAGTAGGGGATCCAGACAGGGTTCCGGAGGTTTCTAAGCACTTTGATAGGCTGCACATTCAAAAACAAAAACGCGAGTTTATTACCCATACCGGTACCATAGGTTCGAACCGAATCAGTGTGATATCTACCGGTATTGGAACCGATAACATAGACATTGTAATGAATGAAATAGATGCCTTGGTGAACATAGATTTGCAAACCAGAGAGATAAAATCTAGTAAACAAGATTTAAATATTGTTCGGATTGGAACCAGCGGGGCGGTGCAAGCAGATATTGAGGTGGATAGCATTCTCATTTCTACCTACGGATTGGGTTTGGATCACCTATTGTGGTATTATGATTGTTTGCCAGATGTGCAAGTAGCGCATGTGGGGGCAGCTTTGGGCTTAGATTTTTTGAAGCCTTATTTGTTTGCTGCCGATGCTGGATTAGTGGCAAAATTTGATGACAGCAGTTTGAAAGGGATTAGTGCTACTTGCTGTGGATTTTATGCGCCTCAGGGCCGACAGGTGCGGGTGGCTTCGCACGCAGATCACCTGATAGAAAATTTGCAACAATTAAAACTGCCGGTGGGCAGGGTGAGTAATTTTGAAATGGAAACAGCTGCCATCTTGGGTTTAAGTAAGGTGTTTGGATTTAAGGCAGTATCTGTAAATGCCTTGGTTGCCAACAGAATTACCCATGAGTTTAGTAAAGATGCCCAAGCCATGATCAATAAAACCATTCGTTATACCTTAGATTCACTTTTTTAAATACACATTGCCTTTTATGAAACAAGCTAGCCCCGCTTTGCGCTATCAATTAGCCTTACAACTCATACCCGGTAT
>CANHDN010000186.1 GCA_947459415.1 Bacteroidota bacterium | reverse complement strand
CCTAAATGTGATGGTATTACTCGCAGAAACACTGGCATTTAAAACAGCGCTCCCTAGCACAATACTGCCCAGAGGAGATTCTGAATAGGCTGTTCCAGCACCAATATTAAAAACAACTGCCCCCGATACACCATTTTGGTTCAGGGCTTGCACCGCATTTTCAATAGAACTGTAGCTACCCGGAATCGCATAAGTTCCAGATAAGGTTTGCGAATAAGCAGAAAAACTACCTGCTAATAACCATATTAGGAGTATGGTCAACTGTTTCATCTTTGTATACATGTTTGAATTATGAATTATGTTTTAAAATTGTTTTGTCTGAACTCTAGATTCTGGACTCTGGTTTCTGGACTCTGGATTCTGGACTCTATATTCTGGAATCTAAATGCTACCTCAACACTTCCAAAAACCCTGGCTGCTTGAGCCAAATGCCGTTTTTCCAAATTAAATAATCAAAAGAACCATCTGGATAATAATGTTCAATAAAACCAGCATTAGCGGGTTTATCTGGCACAATATTTTCGTAAATTAAATACTTTTTTTGTTCATCATATCTTAAAGCAATGGTAGCTTGATTATTAAACTCAAAAACCAAGCGATAGTACCTACGCTTTTTATTGATATCAAAAATAGGGGCACCAAATTTGGGTTTACCATCTTGAAAGCTTAGCACGTCTGCAATTTTTCTGTTAGTTGCTGGTCCGGCACCATCCCACCCAAGCAAGGTATAGTAATCCTTTTTGGCAAAACTCGTTTTTATGATTTTATAATAAGAAGCGCCAAACCATTTGTTTGGATCTGCCGAAGAAAAAAAGATATCACCTATACTGTCGCTTCTATCTATTAATGGGTAAAAAGACTGAAACAACTCTTCTTTTTTATTCAATTTCATCATTTTTTCAGGATTCATTTGAATCACTCCAAAATACCTGAAAGTTTCATCATTGGTTGCTACATTCCAAGTAAAAATTCTAAAAAGGTCATCAGGAGAATAAATGATCATCAGGTTTTTTAGAGAATCGAATGGATAATAATAGCTATTTGGTATTCTTAATGCTCTTCCAAATTGACGAATAAAATTTCTACCAGAAGTAATGCGAACTTCTTCATCAAAATCCCTCACCATGCTATACCCTAATCCACCCAAACGAATCTCGTAATCCTTGAGAGAATCTATAGATAAAGAATCAATTTTTTTTATAAGTTTTTGCCTTTGCCCCCATGTCTGATGAGCCATTAGAAAAAATAATATTAGCAAAAATTTAAATTTCATGGATTCTATAAAATAAAAAAATAGAGAAAATTTTACAATGTTTAAACAGTCTCTATTACAATAGCAGAAGCACCGCCCCCACCATTGCAAATACCTGTAACACCAATTTTCTTTCCTTCTTGCAATAATTCATGAACCAAAGTAACTACAATTCTAGAACCAGAGCTTCCTAATGGATGACCCAAAGCCACCGCACCACCGCGCGGATTAACCTTGTTGGCATCTAAGCCTAAAATTTGAGTATTCGCAATTCCAACCACCGAAAAAGCTTCGTTCAACTCGTAGTAATCTACATCTGATGCATTTACCCCTGCCATTTTTAATGCCTTAGGAACTGCTAATGCCGGAGCGGTAGTAAACCACTCTGGTGCCTGAGCTGCATCTGCAAAACCAGTGATTTTAGCTAATGGTTTTAAGCCCAATTCTTTTAATTTTTCTTCGCTCACCAATACCAAAGCGCTGGCACCATCATTTAATTTAGATGCGTTGGCAGCTGTAATGGTTCCTTCTTTTTCAAAAGCAGGCTTTAAGGTTTTTAACTTATCAAAATTCACTTTGGTATATTCTTCGTCCACTGAAACTATCATCGGGTCTTTTCCCCTTACCGGTACAGAAACCGGAATAATCTCGTCAGCAAATGCATTTTTAGCATAGGCATTTTGTGCACGGGTATAGCTTTCTATCGCAAATGCATCTTGATCTTCGCGGGTAATTTTATATTCTTTGGCACAGATTTCGGCCGCATTACCCATGTGGAAATCTTTATACACATCCCATAATCCGTCTTTCACCATGCCATCTATAATGGTGCCATGTCCCAAACGATAGCCATTTCTTGCCTTATCTAAATAATATGGAATATTACTCATGCTTTCCATTCCGCCAGCTACAACTACATCGTTAATGCCCATCATAATAGACTGTGCAGCCAACATAATGGCTTTAGAACCAGAGGCACAAACCTTATTTACAGTAGTAGAAGGTACCGTATTTGGAATACCTGCTCCCAACATGGCTTGGGTTGCTGGCGCCTGACCCAAACCAGCAGATAATACATTACCCATGTAAACTTCTTGCACCAATTCTGGGGCAACACCTGCTTTTTCTAAAGCACCTTTTATAGCAATAGAACCTAATTGAGGTGCGGTTAATGAAGCCAAAGCTCCGTTAAATGCACCAATGGGCGTGCGAACCGCCGATACAATATAAACTGTTTTCATGAAAATAAACTTTATTTTGGTGTCGCAAAGTTAGCTATTTACCTTTACCAACAAATCATTTTCATGGAAAGAGCATTTCTTTACGGAGATTTATTATTCGAAACCATCTTGGTTCAGGCCAAGGCAATCCCTCATTTAGCCCTCCATTACAAGCGCTTAAGCCAATCTGCCGCCTTATTAAAAATGGAACTTTGTGGGTTAAATGAGGAAAAGTTTTGCCAAGAAATCTTGCAAGAAGAAGACCACTTCCGCTTGCACCACCCCGATGCAAAAAACCTACGCGCCAGGTTTGTTTTATATAGAAATTCAGATGGATTTTACCTTCCAACTAGCCATCAAACTAAATTCCAAATCACCCTCTTTCGGTTTGAACCAAAACCCATTTTACAGCCATTAAAATTAGGTGTATTTTGGGAACAAGCAAAAGCACCCGGACCATTAGCAAACCTCAAAACCGGTAATGCCTTAGTGTATGTTATGGCCAGCATTTGGGCCAAAGAAAATGACTTTGATGATGCCCTCATTATAAACAGCCAACAAGAAATAATAGAAGCCAGTTCCAGCAATATTTTTTGGTTCAGCCAGAAAAAATGGTATACCCCGCCCCTCTCTTCTGGTTGCGTGGCAGGAATTGGCAGAAGCCTCTTTATGGCTGAAAACGCGTGCATAGAAACTCCCTGCACATTGCAAGATTTACAACATGCAGAGAAATGTGTATTAACGAATGCCTTGCAGGAGCCAAGGGAGTTTAGGGTTTAAATAAACCTCAATTAGAAATTGTATAAAATGTGCCAGTCAATTTCAGAAAAAGTTATGAGACATCAACCCAAGACCATCAAGCATGGTCTATGGACTTTCAACTTTTTTCTATACTTTCGCCGCGTATGAAAAAATTACTTTTTACAGCTGTATTGGTAAGCCTAGGCTTTATGTTTCAAAGTCATAAGGCCGATGAAGGCATGTTTCCGCTTTCTGAAATGAAAAACATTGACCTCAAAAAAGCAGGTCTTAAAATGGCTCCCATAGATTTATATAACCCTAGCGGCGTT
>CANHDN010000185.1 GCA_947459415.1 Bacteroidota bacterium | reverse complement strand
TGTTGGTTTTGCAATCACTTGAAGTGTAATTTGAGCATTGGCAGAGGTTCCAGAGCTATTGCTTGCCCTAAACCGAACCGTCCTGAACCCAACTGAATTCATGACAACTTTTGGATTTTGTTGAGTAGAGGTATTGGGTGTATTGCCCAAAAAATCCCATGCATAAGACGTTGGATTATTAGTAGCAGTTCCAGTAAATTGAACAGTATCGCCTACACAGAATACAGCGTTATTACTTGGAGAGGTAATAGTTGAAACAGGCAAGTTACCAGATGTTACACTAAACGATTTAATGTAAACAGCATCGCCACTGGTTCCATTATTACTATTTGTTGCATTTAACGAAGCATAGAAAGTTACGGTACCAACAGCTGGGTTTGGGGCAGTCCAACTGAAGCTCCATTGGTTTTGAGTAGTACCTGAGACGGTATGCCCTATATAGTTCCTTCCTGAACCAACTTGAGATTGAGAGCCTGTTCCGGCTGTAAATGAACCCGCCATGGTATTACTTGCATTTAAAGCCGTGATTTGAAAACCATTTTTTGCAGTAGCAGCAGATTGGGCACTAAAAGTTAAATTGTAGGTAGTACCGGGTGCATATCCTCCAGCAGGTAAACCTGTTAAGGTTATAGAACTATGCGCAGTCCCAGAGCTAATGGCAGAACCACCATGACACCCTGTACAATTGCCTTCTGATGGAGCAGAAGTATTACCTGCAGGTGCGGTAGATTGATTGGTAAATGTAATGGTACTCATACCAATTAGGGTTACTAAAAAAACAAAACGAAGTATTGGTTTAATGGATAGTTGTTTCATACACCTTAAAATTTAATGCAAAATTAATTAAATAAACTTAATAAAATCTAAAAAGGGCTTGTTACGAAATGTAACAAGCCCTTTTTAATAAGTACTTTATCCAATCTTAATTAACCAACCAAGTTTCTTTGCCAGCAATCAATTTATCTAAGTCGCCAGATCCTAATTTTTCTTTGGCATCATTTATTTGATCATTAAACAAATCATCAAATGTGGCCTTTTTACCATTTACATAAAATACTCCAAACGGACGAGGAAAATGATTTTCATCTGCCGGATCATCATAGAATCTAGATAAAATAGTAGCCTTTACTAAGTCTGTTTCATCATGAACCCAAAGGTCGTTAACAGAACTATCATTTAAATCTACAATGATTGGTTTAAACCCATCTAACTTAATACCCTTATCAGCATTTTCTCCAAAAACCAATGGCTTTCCGTGCTCCATCATGAGCGTTTGCTCCTTTTTGCTAGATTTCTCAGTGAACACTTCAAATGCACCATCATTAAACACATTACAATTTTGATAAATTTCTACTAATGATGTTCCTTTATGGTCGTATGCCCTGCGAATCATTGCTTGCTGATGTTTTGGATCTCTATCCATGGTTCTTGCTACAAAAGTTGCATCTGCACCTAAACTCAAAGCTATAGGATTAAAAGGATGATCTACTGAACCCATAGGTGTAGATTTGGTAACTTTACCTTGTTCAGAGGTAGGTGAATATTGACCTTTAGTTAATCCATAAATTTGATTGTTAAACACCAACAAATTTACATCTGGATTTCTGCGTAATAAATGTATAAAGTGATTACCTCCTATGCTCATTGAATCTCCATCACCAGATATAATCCATACAGATAATTCTGGCCTGGTTGCTTTTAAACCTGTTGCAATGGCTGTAGCTCTTCCATGTATTGAGTGCATGCCAAAAGTTTCCATGTAGTATGGAAAGCGTGAAGAACACCCAATTCCAGAAATAAAAACAAACTCTTCTTTTGGCCTACCTAAATCTGGAAGTACCGTTTGAACTTGTTTTAAAATGGAATAATCTCCACATCCAGGACACCACCTAACTTCTTGATTGGAAGCAAAATCTTTGGCCGTTAATTTTTCTGTTGTAGCTGTCATGTTTTTAATCTAATATTTGTTTGATTCTAGCAACCACCTCACTGCTCATGAAGGGTTGTCCTTGGATTTTGTTGTATGGAATCGCATCCACAAAATATTTATCGCGAATGATTTTCACCAATTGACCATTATTTAATTCTGGAACTACCACTTTTTTAAATCTCTTTAAAAGTTCTCCTAAGTTTTTAGGGAAAGGATTAACATACCTAACATGCGCATGAGAAACTTTGTATCCCTCCTCAATTAAAATAGCAGTAGCCGTTTTTAATGCACCATAAGTTCCACCCCACCCTAACATCAATAAATCACCAGAATCATCTCCGCTATCTATGGTTTGGTCTGCAATATAATCTGCAACTTTATCTACTTTTTCTTGACGCAATTGGGTCATTAATTCATGATTGGCGGCATCATAACTAATATTACCAGTAATATTTTGTTTTTCAAGACCTCCAATTCTATGTTCCAAACCTTTTGTTCCTGGAATGGCCCATGGCCGACTTAATTTTTCATCTCTCAAATAGGGCATAAACGGCTCATCTCCTGCTTCCCGAGCTGCAGCAAAACTTACATTAATTTCTGGCAAACTAGCCGTATTTGGAAATTTCCATGGCTCTGCCCCATTGGCAATATATCCATCACTTAAGAAAAATACAGGAATCATGTGTTCCAACGCAATTTTACAAGCCTCAAAAGCTAGTGTAAAACAATCTGATGGAGACTGGGCAGCAAGAACTACCACCGGACATTCGCCATTTCTTCCAAACATTGCTTGCATTAAATCAGCTTGTTCGGTTTTGGTTGGCATGCCTGTGCTTGGTCCGGCACGTTGAACGTTTACAATCACCAAAGGCAACTCCAACATGGTTGCCAAACCAATGGCCTCGCCTTTAAGGGCAATACCAGGGCCCGACGAGCCAGTTATAGCTAGATGTCCGCCAAAGGCTGCACCAATGGCTGAGCAAATACCAGCAATTTCATCCTCTGCTTGAAAGGTTTTGATACCAAAATTCTTATATTTCGATAAATCATGCAAAATATCTGAAGCAGGGGTAATTGGGTAGGTACCATAAAATAAAGGCAAACCAGATTTAACTGAGGCTGCAATTAAGCCAAATGCAGCTGCTTGATTACCCATGATACCTCTATAAACTCCCGGTTCCATTTTAGCAGCAGCTACGGTATATCTATTGGCAAACATCTCGGTAGTTTCACCATAATTCCATCCAGCATTTAAAACCTTCAGGTTGGCATTCATAACCGACTCATTTTTGCTAAATTTTGCCTTAATAAAGTTTAAGGTGTTTTCCATTGGGCGATGGTACATCCAATACACCAAACCCAGAACAAACATATTTTTGCAGCGATCTATTTCTTTGGTTGTTAATCCACTGTCTGCTAGCGCTGCACGTGTTATTTTGGTTACATCTATTGTTTTTAAATCATATTCAGATAAAGATCCATCTGTTAGTGGATTATTCTCTTCGGGCACATTAGCTAAACGCATGTTTTTGGCATCAAAACCATCTGTATTTGCGATAATCACTCCGCCTTTCTTCAGGCTTTTGATATTTACTTTTAACGCTGCCACATTCATAGCTACCAACACATCAGATTGATCTCCGGGTGTATTAATTTTGGTTGAACC
>CANHDN010000184.1 GCA_947459415.1 Bacteroidota bacterium | reverse complement strand
GATTTGGTATGGGACTAAATGACAAATAGTAATCTTACAAACTTTTACTTAGTTAAACCCCTAAACCTTTTCGTTTCCTAAATAAGCTTATTTATTACCTTAAAGTTATTTAATACAATGAAAAGTAAAAATCGAGCAAATTCTGGAAACGCGGTCGGTATTGGTTCGGCCATTGGCTTGGCATTGGGTTATGCCTTTGCTCATAACCCATCTAATACAATGCAATTTATTGCAATGGGTGTAGCAATAGGAGCTGGAATTGGTTCAATGATCGATTTTTTGAACAGGCCTAAATAGATAATCTTTTATATACGAATAGACATATACTTAATCAAAATATGTTAATGTTTTTGAATTGATATCTTATTAACTGAGATTAATTTACCGTTATCATCATAAATATTTAAAATATGCACGCCATTATTAAAAGCTGATGCATCAATAGTTGATATTTGGCCATTAATTTTTTCTTCGTGAATTACCTGCCCAAGTAAATTTACTACTCTCAAAAAATAGCCTTTAACTGGTACTGCATAGAAAGGTAAATCAATTGTAATTTGATTACTTGCAGGATTTGGATATATGTTAATTGAATTGTATCGTATGTTTTCACTCATTCCAACATTGCCAATTTTTGTAGCTAAAGTAGCTGTATCCTTGCATCCTTGCGGGTTGCTTACTTCTACTTTTACATACCCAGTTCCATTATTAATCCATTGAACTGTTGCTACATTTGTACCTTGGCCGGCGGTAACTATTCCATTATTAATTTGCCAATTATAGGTGTGATTTAGTTGTTGAGCAATTGTATAGATATATGGTGTGCTCGTCTTTAAATTAGCACTATCACCTAACATTGGACCTGCATTGGGATTAGGAGTAACATTAACCTGTACAATTCCTGAAGTATCTGAACAGCCAAACAAATTAGTTACAGCAACCTTATAAGCACCTGTTGTGTTCGCAAGATAACTTGCAGCAGTTGAACCAGCAATTACTCCTGTTTCTTTTAGCCATTGATAGTTTAAGTTTGTTCCTGAATTTGCAGTTATAAGTACATTGTTTCCTTCGCAGAATGAAGTTGGACCTGCAGCTGAAGCTACAGCAATTGGTAAGGGGTTAATTGTTACCTTGATTGTTTCAGAAGAATCAATGCAACCGTTGTTATTTGTAATTAAAACTTTGTATACGCCAGCTGCAGTTGCAATGAAGTTAGCTGTAGTTGCATTTGGTATATTTCCTGTAGTAGAATCATTCCATTGATAAATTAGTCCGGCGCCAATATTTGCGCTAAGTGTAACACTTTTGCCTTGGCAGAATGTTGTATTCCCAATTGCAGTAATTGATGCATTTGGTAATGGATTTACAGAAACAATAATCGCTGCAGAGGTGTCTGAGCAACCGTTGCTGTTTGTAATCACAACCTTGTAATTACCTGATGATTTTGCAGTATAGCTGGGACTAATTTCATTAGAGATATTTCCATTTGCATTTCTCCATTGGTAGCTTAGTCCAGAACCAGAATTTGCATGTATGATAACACTTTTTCCTTCGCAGAATGAAGTTGGTCCATTAGCAACAGCACTAACTGTTGGAAGGCTATTTACAATAACATTTACAGCTGCTGATGTATCAATACAACCTATAACATTACTCACGATTGCTCTGTATGATCCTGAGCTGCTTGCTGAATAACTAGAGCTTGTAGCGCCAGGTATCACTCCATTAGCATTTCTCCATTGATAGGTAAATCCTGTTCCAGTATTAGCGTTGATGGCAACACTTGCTCCTTGGCATAGTGTTGTCTGACTTGCAGGCGTTGCCGTTGCAAAGGTTCCGCATATAGATTGACACATATTGAATTTAAAGCCTAAACTAACAGGACTTCCGGAGGTTCTTGTGAAGGTGCGATTGAATCCACCTAATCCGTCTGATAAAACACATGAACGTGAAGATACATCAGGAAAATTTTCAATACTTGCAGTAAGAGAAGAGTCGCCGTTTAAAAAATTATAACTAAATGAGGCAGGACAAACATTATTAACAGTAGCTTGGAATATTCCAGGAGCACCAGCTACTGGCATCATTCGTATTGCACCTGCTTGCCAATTTGGACTCTGGAAATTCCCCATTACATAAATTCTTCCTTGAGGATCTGGTACATGATTGCTAAGGTCTACTCTAAATGTGATTGAAGAAGGCGGCGGCGGCGGCGAGCAATTCTCAAAGGTTTGGGATCCGAAGCATGTTAGATCAAGGGTATCGTGCGCAGATAATATCCAAGATCTATTGCTTCTGTTCTCCCAATTAATATTGCCATTTTTATGAAAACGAAATTTAAACTCTAGCCCACCTGAATCGAGCTGAATGAGTGCACTGTAAATGTTGGTTGTACCCTGCCTCGTTAATTTTCTTCCAAGACCCCAATTTGTAAGTTCACTACGATTGCCTGCCACTGATACAGAGTCAAAGCCCCCAAAGCAGGTAGAATTATTCATGTTGATTACAAATAATGCATTGAATTTTGGTAAAGCGGGGGCCGCGCAAGAGGTACATGAGTTCAAGCAAACTACTGGCACCACCTTATTCGCATTTGCAAAAACTTGGCGATTACCTCCTGATGTGCTGCATGATGAGGGAACGCTTTCCCATCCGGAAAGTCCATTCAAGAATTTATACTCATGAGCAGAATTGGCAGCCAAAATTGCAATATGTTCAAATAATTTATTGTTAGAAAATAGATTAACCATTCTTCTTTGAATACTGCCCCAGCCATTAAATGAACCGGCGATAAATACACCCTCCTGAGCAACGGTAAAATTATTTAAATCCACTGACAAGCGCACAGCATATGAATTTGCTGGAGCAGATCCGCCAAATAAGATAGCTGGCAATACGAGTGTATCGGCTGAAGTGGAGTCAATAAAAGTCCAACGATTGTTATTGCTGCCTCCATTAATCGGGTGGCCAACCTGTACAAGTGCTGGAACAGTTTCAACTCCAGACCAGCTATTGCCATTAATAAATAGAAACTGGTAAAATCTACCTGCCGGAATGTCTACAATTACGGAGTAGATTGTGCCTGCTCCACCATTTGTCATGGGAGTTGAAGAAGGCACCCAATTTCCACCATATCCTGCAGTAGCTTGAAAATCACCAGTTATCCTCACACCATCTGAGCTGATTGTTTGTCCGGCCATATCTACACGGAACCGAACTTTTTTTGCAAAAACCTCTGTAGAAAAAGTTAGTAAAAGCAATAGCAAATATGTAATTGTTTTTTTCATGTTAAGATGAATCATTTAACTTCAAATTTAAAAAAAAAATTTTACATTTTGAGAGAGCGTAAATATACTAGATAATCAAAGTCTAAGATTCGCACATTTTTATATAAAAAAAAATTTTTCGAAATATTGGTTTTAGCTCTTAACAATAAATATTAGTGTCTTTAAATTTCTTTCACAAACCAATAATCAGTCTGCGGTGTGGATCCTAGTGGGAAATCATTTTCTATGCCTGTGTTAGTAAAGCCATGTTTCTCATAAAAACCACGCGCTCTAAAATTATATTCCCAAACCGATAAGTAGATCACTTCAAATCCCTTG
>CANHDN010000183.1 GCA_947459415.1 Bacteroidota bacterium | reverse complement strand
TTTGTGCGAGTAATGCCTGGTGTGCCAAAAGCAAAAGTAAAATCACGAATTGTTTTAACTCCTGATCATGCAAAGCGATTGCTCATGGCATTAAATGATAATATCAGCAAATTTGAAGATATGAATGGAGACATTGCCATGAATGAATCTGTGCCACCTTTTCCCATGAATTTTGGTGGACCAACGGGGCAAGCCTAGTTAAAAGTTTGATTTAAAAATTCTTACAGCGATACTTAAAAGTACAATGCCAAAAAATTTACGAACCAAGGAAAGTCCAGATTCTCCTAATTTACGTTCAATAAATCCGGCAGATTGCATGACATAGAAGGCGAAAATTAGGTTCAGAATGATCCCAATTAAAATGTTTGGGATGCTATACACCGCGCGCATACTAATAATGGTGGTTAATGTTCCAGAGCCTGCTATAATTGGGAAAGCAATTGGAATAATACTTCCAGATTTTGCATTTGGATCATTCTTTAGAATTTCTATCCCAAGTATCATTTCTAAACCAATAATGAAAATAACGATAGAACCTGCAATGGCAAACGATTGAAGATCTACACCAAATAATCCTAAAAATTGTTCACCTATGAATAAAAATACAATCATCAGTGAACCAGCGGCAATGGTTGCTTTGCCAGAATCTAGGTGTTTTTGACGATTTTTAATACTAATAATAATTGGAAGTGAGCCAATTATGTCTATGATGGCAAAAAGCGTGAGTGAAATAGTTGTAATATCTTTTATTGAAAACATTTGGCAAAGATAACTTTGTGCTCTCTTAAATTATTAATATTTTGCAGCCGTGAGATTTCTTAAATCATTTGGATTAAATTTATTCTTGGTTGGTATAGCCATTTACCTATTGGTATGGTTGGCAGCCCAAGCCCTTAGTGTCTATACACGACATGGTCAATCTTTAACCTTGCCTAATCTAAAAGGCCTTAAAATGGAGGAGGTTGAGCAAATTTTGCAAGAAAAAAAATTACGATATGTAATTACTGATACCGTTTTTGTAGATAAACTGCCTAAACTGGCAGTTGCTGAGCAAAATCCCGCTCCAAATTCCAAAGTAAAGGAAGGTAGGATTATTTATTTGAGTATTAATTCAGATGCAAGTGCAACCATACTGATGCCCAATTTAATAAATAGCTCGCTACGCTATGCAGAATCTGTGCTTACTGGAATGGGTCTAAAGGTTGGTACAATCACTTATAAGCCAGATATCGCTCAGAATGCGGTTTTAGATCAATTATATAACGGACAAAGTTTGCAGCCAAATATGAAATTACCAAAAGGTTCAATGATTGATTTATTGGTAGGTGATGGGAGTGGAGGAGCATTGGTTGCCATTCCAAATTTAAGTGGTTTAAATGTTCAAGATGCAACAAAACTCATTGAAAGTTCGTTGCTCACTCTAGGAACCGTAGTTTATGATTGTGCTCCAAAAGATAGTTTGAAGGCTCTGGTGAAAAGACAAAATCCACCATTTAAGGAGGGTGAAACTATGCGCAGTGGCGAAATTATAGACTTATATATGGCTATACCTTAATGCAGCAATTAAAAAAAATACTATTCGTTTTATTCTTTTGTAAAGGAATATTATTGTTCGCTCAAGAGCAGGTTTTACCTTTATATCTCAACCATAATCAATCGTTTGAGCCAACAGGGAAATCGCTCAGAAAGGCAGGAATTGTCAGCTATCCACTGGTAGATTATTTCTTAACAAATGGAAAGTTAGATTCTCTTTCATGGGAAGAAAGCGAAACAGAGGTAAACAATCGTAAAGTCATTTTTAATGCATTAGATGGAAATGGGATAACCTATGCAAATGCAGGTTTAACAGATGTGTTAATTTCAAAAGCTGGATTATTGCCCATCACTAAAACACCCGCATTTCTAAGTTTTACTGTCTCGCCAGGTACAAGTTACCAAGTTACAGATTCATTTTTAGTGTATGCTTTTAATGCCACTGGGAATTGGCAATTAATATGGCAAACTCCGCTTGTTTTTACAAATCCAACTGAGGTTGTAATCAATCTAAATTCAACTGATTTTTCTTCAGAAACTTTTGCCATCAAGTTTGAGTGTTATACCAATTCGGTTCAATCCAATAATGTATCCTGTTTTAATTTATCTAAACTGGCAGTCTCCTTTAAATGGCCTTTGTATACTTACAATCACATGAAAGTTTTTCAAGGGAATGATTCTACAGTTGATTGGAATCATTTTTCTGGTCCTGATGTGCGCGTTTTTCCTGGAGCCAATTACGCATATGTTTGGGGTAACGTGGCTAAAATGGATGTAAAAAATGCTGCTGGCCAAGTATATGAAAATTCCAATAGTAATTATGGTGGGGCAGATACACTTCTACTGCACCCAATTGATGTGTCCCAGTTTGATGAAGCAGATTCAATTGTTTTATCTTTTATGCTAAAATCTGGTCAAAACAATCTTTTACAAGATTCACTGATTGTTGAATTTAAGAATAACTTAGGACTTTGGGTGCCAGTTTTATCGCGCCATGGAATGAATAATCCAAATTTTATTAATCATCAGTTTATTATCAATGCTGGGCGTTTTAGGCATGCTAATTTTCAAGCCCGAATTGTTTTTAAATCAACATATAATTCAAGTAATGCTGCCCATTGGTTGTTAAGTGGATTTAAACTGGTAAAGCGTATTCAGTTGCCTTTTTTTGATGACTTTTCTTCTGATAGAATTCGCGTGAGTAAACATCGTTGGAGAGATAATTTGGTTTTTGTAAACAATGATTTTCCAATTAATCATCCAAGTTTGAATGTGGCTACTTTTGATGGTCTTGATCAAAATGGAAATCCATATTCACCATTTCCAATAAAAGGAATTTGTGACAAATTAACTACTCATTCTTTAAGTCTAAATGGATTATCGGTATCGGATTCAGTTTTATTTAGTTTTTATTTTCAATACGAGCCACAAGGCACAACCAACCAGGTATATCCAGATGATTCTTTAATAGTCGAATTTAGAAATTCATCTATGAGCGAAGATTCATTCGCAATTATCTCCATGATAGCAGCAAATGACACCTTGTTAAATAAATTTACCTATTTTGAATACATGTTGGCTTCATCTAATTTTTTTCATGATGATTTTCAATTTAGGTTCAAGAATAAGGGAAGCATGTCTGGCAATTTGAGTCATTGGCATGTAGATTATATTCGATTTAATAAAGGTAGAAGAAGGAGTGATCCCTTAAAAGATATTGCATTAAGTAATACCCCTCGAATTTATTTAGGTCCCTATACAAGCATGCCTTGGTATCAATATCAAAAAAATACAGGCGCTTATCAATCACAGTCTGATCGGATAAGGTTGGTTAATCATGATAATCAAGCTTATGCAGTAGATTATTTTAGAAATATTATAGATTTGGTTGGTGATACCATTGATAAGTTTAATAATATTTTGCCAACGATTTTAGCTCAAGCAGATTCAAATGTTACCCTTTCAAAACCTTTTAATTTTACTTCAAATTTAGTTGCAGACAGTATTGTCTTTCAAACTCAGTACCGTATAAAAATTAGTGGAAATCAAAATGATAATGTTACAGGTAACGATACCTTCTCTGTGCCTGTTGTTTTTAGTAATTATTATGCTTATGATGATGGAACAGCCGAAGGTGGATATGGAAT
>CANHDN010000182.1 GCA_947459415.1 Bacteroidota bacterium | reverse complement strand
CTACGCTAATACAGATAGTTTATGGGCTAGACAGATTAGGTTGTTTATGGAGAAGAAATCCTTGTTTGTTCATAGTCAGCGCAGCTACCAGCATGGAGACACCAATTTTTTAGAAATCAACTTTGTAGATACAAATAGCTGCAGAAGTATTTATAAAAAGTTCATTCAGTTTGATGATAAAATGTATACCCTAACTGCTAACCTAGATACAACGGGAGTAAAAAGTAAGTTTGTACATGAATTTTATAGTAGTTTTAAACCCATCACCTATGGCAATAAACAGCCTTCTGTTTTTTTAGATAAAGCAGCAGTTTTTTTTGATGTGTTAAAGTCTGGTGATAGTCTTTCTAAAGAAATTGCTTATAAATCGGTTTTAACCCATCTGAGATTTGAAGATAAGCATGCCAGTGCATTAATGGAGGTTATTTTGAATCATCCATTTCCTAAGGAGCATCTAAATTCTAAAGCACAATTAATTCGCGATTTGGGTCAAATTAAGGATCATAGAATTATTCCTTTTTTAGATAATTTGTATAAGGGTATGGAAGATACCGCTTTATATCAAGTTGCTATTTTAAGAGCACTTGCTAGTCAGAAGTCTAAATCGGCTTCCATAGCATTTATTCAATTACTTGAACATGATATTCCTATTGGTGTGAGCAAAGATGCACTGAGAAATGTATTTACTAGCTTTTCAGACTCATTAGAACTATGCAAGTATTTGTTCCCTAAATTGTTGGATTACACCTTTATAAATGATTATAAATTGCCCATTTATCAACTATTAGGTGAAGCAATAGATAGCAATGCAATTCCTAGTAAACGAATAAAAAATAATTCTGATCAGATATTGCGCGAGGCTAAAATGGTTTTAAAGAGCCAAGTAGGATATGAGCAATCTGAGGGCGCTAAGGCAATTTCAAATTATTATTATACAAGTTATTTGAATAGAGGTAATACAGAACTAGTTATGTATAGTAAACTGTTAATGCCATTTTACAAGAATAAAAAGGTACAAACATATTTTAATAAGTTGAAACTCGTAAAAGACTACACCATCAGAACAGATTTAGCCATAGAGTCTATTAAACACAAGCTTCCAGTTAAAGAAACTGAATGGAAAATCTTAATTGCTGATCCAATTAATTATGCCTATGTATACAGAAAATTAGATCAAAATCATAAGTTATATTTTTTTCCAAAAGAATTTATTAATCAAGAAAAAATGGCTAAATCTTTATTGTACAAGGAGAATTTTAACTTTAAAACTGATAGCTGCCTGTTTGTTAAAAGAGAACTATTAAATGTAAATGGTGTTTCGGGTTATTTTTACTTTTTTAAATCTAAGAAAGAGAAAGACGAAAAATGGTCTTTAGATTATATTGGAATGCAGCCATTAAATGAGTTGGAACTCAGAGTTAGCTTTGATAACAAAAGGAATGGTGTGACCATTAGCAAAGGTAAAAAGATAGATGATTTGATTTCAGAGCATGTAAAATCTATCTTAATACTTAACAGAAAAAGAGCCAGTGAAAAGACCAGTACTTACTCATATAATTACTATGATTAGCTAACTATATTAGCTACAACCATTTTTATAGAGATTTCCTTATTAAACTGTTTCAGTTTTCTTTGCCTCTTTACGTTTTACATATAAATACAAGCTTTCTACTTTGGTTCTTGCCCAAGGTGTTTTTCTTAAAAACTTGAGACTAGAATTTATACTTGGGTCCTTTTGAAAGCAATTTATATTTACTTCTTCTCCTAAATATTCCCAACCTTTAGTGCTAACCAAATATTCCATAATGGTTTGTAAAGTTTGGCCATGCAATGGATTATTTTTTTGAGTAGTATCTGCCATGCACTTATTTCCTTTTCTTCATAGGATTGTCTTCTGTGCTTTGTCCTCTAACAGTTGCTTTTGCTTTAAATAGCTCTATTTGTGTAGGAATAGTTAGGGTCGGCCAAGAATTATTTCCTTCATCAATATCTGCTGTTTCTTTAAATGGATCAATTAGAATACTAACTACTTTCTTAGGCTTAGCAAAAGTTTTTATTACTTTGTTTTCATCTTTACGCCAGATGTATGCACTTATTTTATCAACTTCTGTTGTTCCATCTTCAAAGGTCCACTCAATAATAATGGGCATTACTAGACCACCTTTATTTTTTAAGTGTAGTTCATAGTAATAGTTTTCTGAATAGGTATTTAACTCTTCTTCTAATGCCGGTGTAATATTTTCGAATCTATTTACTGTTTTGCTTGTTTCTAGCTCCTGTTCTGGTTTGTAATAGTAATAGAAATCACGCAAACTGGTATCTTGGTCTATTAAGAATGTCATGCCACTTTCTTTATTTTTAATTCTTGAAACATGAATATATTCTTGTTTTTCTTTTTTGCCTCCTCGTTTAACTACCTCATTTTTTTCTAGTGCTTTCTCTGCTTTGACTGCTTGCCAAACAACAACACTATCCAAGGCAATATCTACTGGCTCAATATCATAAAACCAACCACGCCAAAACCAATCTAAATCTACACCCGAGGCATCTTCCATGGTTCTATAAAAATCTGCTGGTGCAGGGTGCTTAAATGCCCATCTTCTGCAATACTCTTTAAATGCATAATCAAATAATTCTCTTCCCATCACGGTTTCACGGAGTATGTTTAATGCCGTGGCTGGTTTTCCATATGCATTGGAGCCAAATTGATTGATGTTTTCGCTATTTGTCATGATGGGTTCAAGCTGATCTTTTGGAAGTTTCATATAATCTACAATTTTATGAGCGGGCCCCCTGCTGCTTGGATAATTATTATCGAATGCTTGTTCAGTTAAAAATTGCACAAAGGTGTTTAAACCTTCATCCATCCAGCTCCAATTGCGCTCATCGCTGTTTATGATCATAGGAAAGAAATTATGACCTACTTCATGAATAATTACGCCAAGCATCCCGTATTTGGTGCGTTCTGCATAGGTTCCATCTTCATCTGTTCTGCCAAAATTAAAACAGATCATGGGATATTCCATTCCGCTTGCAGCTTCTACACTTATGGCCACAGGGTAAGGATATGGAATGGTAAATTTAGAGTAGGTTCTTAGGGTATGTGCTACTGTTTTGGTAGAGTATCTTCTATATAAAATATAGGCTTCTTTTGGGTAATAGCTCATTGCCATCACTTGCTTTCCTTCTATTGGAACAGCTAAGGCATCCCAAACAAATTTGCGCGAGCTTCCCCAGGCAAAATCACGTACATTTTGAGCTTTATACCTCCAAGTTTTATATGCTTTTAAATCTGTATTAGGATTTATTTCTTTGCTTTTAGCTTCTTCTAATGTTACAATTTCTATGGGGTCTATGGCTATATTTTTATCGTCTGCAATGGTCTTTTGTGCTTGTTTCCATCGATCATATTGAACGGTTGTTAGTACCTCATGATAATTACTACAAGTGCCTGTAGAAGCTACGATATGATCTGCAGGAACTTTCATATTTACTTCAAAATTTCCGAATACTAAGGAGAATTCTCCACGTCCAGTAAATTGTTTGTTGTTCCAGCCCTGATAGTCGCTATATACACACATTCTTGGGTACCACTGAGAAATAGTAAAGGTGCAATTACTGTCTGAACCAAAACGCTCATAACCGCCTCTGCCACCAATTTTCATTCGCTCTGGAATTTTATAATTCCATTTGATACG
>CANHDN010000181.1 GCA_947459415.1 Bacteroidota bacterium | reverse complement strand
CATTTTGAAATAAAATTACTATCAATGAATAACCTGGTATTTGTATTGTTTATTAAAATGCCATTATTTGTGCCAGAGGAAGTGGTGTCTGTTATTGTATTTACTCTTACGATAGCTCTTACAATACGCTGCAGGTCTATGCCGTTTAAGGTATTGGTAAAGCTGGTTCCACCACCAGTAATAGTATTACCTTCAATCAGTAAATTGTTTTGGTAATAAGCAATAATTCCTGTGGCAACAGAGGTATTATTTGAGCCAAATCTTCTAATAATATTTCCTCTGCCCTCAGTACCTATATAATTTCCTTGATCATACAAGGCCGTAGATGCGCTTGTTGAATTAATGCCCGTAAAGTAAATGCCATGTTGCCCATTCGTTATGATATTTCCTTCAAGGGTATTAAAGGAATGTGCATCTGTTGAAAGGCTATAATTAATGGTAGATGTGTTTGAGGCCAAATGATTGCCTGCATAAATACCGGTTTGGGTCATGAAATTATTACGTCTAAAGGTAATTTCACAATCTATGATGCTATTAAATCTGCAACCATCTACCGGACTTACAGCATTTCTTTTTACCAGCATGATTCCATATTCATACTGAGTTGTGCTTGAAATATTTGTGTTGGATTCTATGAAAATTAAGTTCTCTAAAGTAACATAATCTACACCTATTAATCTAAACATGGCATCTATGCCACCCAAACCGGCACCAGAAGTAAAAATTGGTTTTGAACTTGCACTTAAATTTTTACGTATAATTAAAGGATTGCTTGCACTTAAACTCGCATTTAAGATGGCTGAACCTAAGCTTAATCCAGCATTCGGAAGCGTTTCTAAATGTCCGTTACCAATTTCAATATTGGCTCCGCCAATTCCTACGCCATTGATATTTAGTGCCGTAACTGCCGCATTAAGGCTCGGATAGTCGCATCCAGAGGTACACACCGTTTTGGTTCCAACGATAGGTTGAGAAAAAGTTGTAAAATGAAAGAATAAACAGCCAATGAAAAGTAAATATTTTTTATTTAATATGCTGATTTTCATTATTTTAAATTTTATTTTCAAAGATAATATAAAATTTTTATACGGCATCATTTTGCCATTCCTTTAATCTTAATTTAAGAATATTTAAAGAAATAAATAGGGAAGAATAATTCTAACATTGAATTTGAATCATTGCTATTCCGCCTATATTTGCTTAAAAATCTACGATGAATATTTTAGGAATCATTCCAGCAAGATACGCCAGTACTCGTTTTCCGGGTAAGCCGCTCATTCAAATAGCAGGTAAAAGCATGTTGCAAAGAGTATATGAGCAATCTATTAAAGCAGATAAATTAACTGATGTAATCATTGCAACTGATGATGATAGAATTGTTGCCCATGCAGAAAGTTTTGGTGCTAAAGTAGTTTTAACCAAACCAAACCATCCAAGTGGAACAGACAGGTGTTTTGAAGCCCTTGTAAATTCTAAGATACAGGCAGATTATATAATTAATATTCAGGGTGATGAGCCCTTTATTGACCCCATACAAATAAATGAATTGGCATCTATTTGCGATGGAAATACAGAATTGGCTACCCAAATGATACCGGTAGATTCTTATGAGGTACTCTTTGATACGGGTGAAGTAAAAATTGTGATGAATGAACACCACGAGGCCTTATATTTTAGTAGAATGGTAATTCCTTTTGTGAAGGGCTTCCCAGAAAATCAGTGGCATTTACAGCATCAATATTACAGGCATGTAGGCATGTATGCATACAGAACAGATATTCTTCAAAAAATAACTGAATTATCTCCGTCTACCTTAGAAAATGCAGAGAGTTTAGAGCAATTGCGTTGGGTTCAAAATGGGTTTAAAATAAAATTGGTTCAAACCAAATTTGATAGTCATTGCATAGATACTCCAAGCGACATAGAGAAAGTACTCAAGTTAATGAAAATTGAGGCATAGTTTATTGAGTATCTGCATATAATAAATACCTCCTACGTTTCATTCGGTATTCTTCAATTTTCTCCTTCCAGCTTTCTCTTATTTCTATTTCAGATTTTCCAGCTATAATTTGTTTTCTTAGCTCGTCTGTGCCTGCCAGTTTATCAAAGAAATTGGTAAAAAATGCATTCTTATTTTCATCATATTTGTATAACTCAATAAGCCAATAAAGATTTAATTTTTTCTGACTAGGAGCTATATTAGTTCCATATTCTCTTAAATTAAAACCTTTAACTTGTTTGTTTTCGTGTGGCGGATGGTCTGCTATACCCGGCAAATGGCGAGGAGTGATGGTATCTTTTCCAATGGCACAATTTGGTTTGCCAACAAACTCAAAAGGGTAGGGAGTACCTCTGCCCACACTGTAATTTGTTCCTTCAAAGAAGCATAAACTTGGGTAAAGAAAAATACTACTCATAGTAGGTAAATTGGGCGATGGTTTTACTGGCAATATATAATTAGTCTGATGCGAATATTGTTTCATTTTAATAACTTGCAACTGGCATTGGGCCTTGTTTTTTAACCAACCTTCTCCATTTATCATTCTTGCATATTCACCAACGGTTAATCCGTGCACCACAGGAACAGGGTGCATGCCAACAAAACTTTTAAAAGCAGTATCTAATACCGGACCATCTATATAGTGTCCGTTTGGATTTGGCCTATCTAGTATAATTAATTTTTTATTCTGCTCAGCACAAGCTTCCATTACGTAATGAAGGGTTGAAATGTAGGTATAAAACCTAGCACCTACATCTTGAATATCGAATACAATCACATCTATATCCTTTAATTGTGCCTCATTAGGTTTTTTATAAGCTCCGTAAAGGGAGTAAACTGGCAATTTTGTTTTTGGGTCAATGCTTGATTTTACTTTTTCTCCAGCTGAGTGGTCACCTCTAAAGCCATGTTCTGGAGCAAAAATCCCAATAATATTGATTTGTTTATTGCGCAAGAAATCTACCAAATGAATGTCTTTTATCAGCGAAGTTTGGTTAACAACCAATCCAACACGCTTATTATGAAGCAAGGGCAAATAGGCCTCCGTTTGCTCAGCCCCTAATATTTGAGCATAAACATGATTTTGTGTAAGTAAAAAGATTAAAAGAAAGGTCCAGTTTGTATATTTGGACAATAATATGAAAGTTAGTTTTTTCATTGCACAACGATTAATGGCAACAGTGCCGCTTCAAAGTAAAGAAAAGCAAAGCGGATTTTCAAAGTTGATTATCAACCTTGCCTTATCGGCTGTATGGGTTAGTGTAATGGTAATGATTTTATCTATTTGTATTGTGAAGGGATATCAAAATCAAGTTCGAGAGAAATTAACCGGATTTCATGCACCGATTCAACTTTCAACGCTAGATCTAAATAATAGTTTTGAAACCAAGCCGCTGGAACGCGATTCTCTATTAGAAATGCTAGTTCCGCAAAAGCCTGGTGTTAAATTTCTACAAACTTTCGCAACTAAGGCTGGAATCATTAAAACGGATGAATCTTTTGAAGGAATCGTATTAAAAGGAGTAGGTTCAAATTATAATTGGGAATTCTTGCGTAAACATGTTGTTGCTGGAAAAATACCTAAATTGAATGATTCAGTAGCTTCGCAAGAGATATTTATATCAGCCATTACTGCTAACAGAATGAATTATCATTTGGGGGATCCGGTCTTGGTTTATTTTGTGCAGGATCCGCCAAGAGTAAGAAAATTTAACATTGTAGGAATTTTTGATACAGGCATGGGTG
>CANHDN010000180.1 GCA_947459415.1 Bacteroidota bacterium | reverse complement strand
TGGGATGCCCAAACTTTTCAATTGCTAAGAGTAATGGATAAAGAGCGGCATCAGGCACATGTAAACTCAATTAATAATATAGCCTGGATAGGGAATCAAAAATTTGTGAGTATTAGTGATGATAAAAGTGTGATGCTGTGGGAGCTGATTGAATAACTTCCTGTTAACATTAAATTTTATTTGATAGATCTTGAATTTACTTTTTTATCGTTAATTTGTTGAAAAATTGAAGTAATGATTTTATCAGACAAGCGCATACTCGAAGAAATGGAACTGGGCACTATTCTTATTGAACCCTTTAAAAAAGAATGTTTAGGCACCAATAGTTATGATGTTCACTTGGGTAGGCACTTAGCCACCTACAAAGACCGTGTGTTAGATGCCCGTGAACATAATAAAATAGATACCTTCGAAATTCCAGCGGAGGGATTTGTGCTGCAGCCTAATACACTGTATTTGGGCGTTACTGCAGAGTATACAGAAACGCATAAACACGTGCCTTTTTTGGAGGGCAAAAGCAGTACAGGCAGACTAGGCATTGATATTCACGCTACTGCCGGAAAAGGCGATGTAGGTTTTTGTAATACTTGGACTTTAGAAATATCTTGCGCTCAACCTGTGCGCGTATATGCAGGAATGCCCATTGGGCAGCTTATCTATTTTGCAGTAGAAGGGGAAATTGAAGTAATGTATAACGCTAAAAAATCGGCTAAATACAATAAACGCGGCGTAAAGCCCGTGGAAAGTATGATGTGGAAAAATAAGTTTTAACGGACCACAACAATTTTTAAAAATAGGCGTAAAAGAGTGCAATGAAATCAAAATTATCACTGCTTTTTTTATTGTTTTTCACTTACGGAATGAACCAACTAATAGCTGCAGATAAATATACTGTAAGTGGTTATGTTATTGAAAAGGGAAGTGGAGAGGCGCTCATAGGTGCAAGCATTGCTATTCCTTCACTTGGATTGGGTACGGTAACCAATGCCTATGGATTTTTTTCTTTAACACTTAGCTCTGGCAACCATGAAATGCTGGTCTCTTACGTTGGGTTCAAACCAAAAGCCTTTCAAATTACATTGAACAAAAATATTCAATTGGAAATGGAATTAGAGTCTGATCTTAATCTCAAAGAACTCGTTGTAAGTGCCAATAAACAAACCACACGTTTTGCAGATAAAACGCAATTAAGTGTGATAGAAATCCCGGTTTCTCAAATCAAAGATATTCCGGCTTTGTTAGGTGAGAAAGATGTACTCAAGGTAATTCAATTATTGCCAGGTGTACAAAAGGGTAGCGAGGGTAACTCGGGAATTTATGTGCGTGGTGGTGGTCCAGATCAAAACCTAATTATTTTAGATGATGCCACTGTTTACAATGCCTTTCATTTATTTGGATTCTTTAGTTTGTTTAACGGCGATGCCTTAAATAGCGTTGAATTAACCAAAGGCGGGTTTCCGGCAAGGTATGGCGGTAGGTTGTCTTCGGTTATTGATATGCGCATGAAGGAAGGAAACAAAGAAAAACTAAAAGGAGAGGCCGGAATTGGCATTTTATCTTCACGCTTAACCTTGGAGGGCCCAATAATTAAAGGAAAATCATCGTTTTTAATTTCGGGTAGAAGGACTTATTTTGATGCCCTTATCTTACCTTTTCAGAGCGAAACAAATAGGGGAGGCTATTATTTTTACGACCTAAACCTAAAAGCTAACTATGAGATTAATGATAAAAATAAGATTTTTTTAAGCGGTTATTTCGGAAGAGATAAGTTTTATTTTAGCTCAAAATATGATGGCTCTGAATCTGGAAATTCATTAGCTTGGGGTAATGCAACTGGAACCTTACGATGGAATAATATCATAAGCCCAAAACTATTCTCTAATGCTTCATTTATTGTAAGCAATTATCAATTCGGTCTGAGCCAAAACGCCACTTTTCAGGGTAGTAAATTTAACTTGGAATATAGTTCTGGAATCCGCGATTATTCTTTGAAGTACGATTTTGATTTTAGACCAAATACAAATCATTCCATTAAATTTGGCTCACAACTCATTAGTCATAATTTTACTCCTTCAGCCTTCGTGCTCGAAGATTCTCAAATTGGATTAAACGAGAAGAATAAGCAATCTATTTACGCTTGGGAAAATGCGCTTTATGCCGAAGATGACATGAAAATTGGAGCTAGATTTAAATTAAATCCCGGATTTAGGATAACCCATTTTAATGTACGAAATACAAATTATGTAAACTTTGAACCAAGGATTAATACGGCCTATAAAATAAAAAGTGATATAGCTGTTAAAGCATCTTATGCTATCATGAACCAATATATTCATTTACTTTCTAATACGGGTATTGGTTTGCCAACCGATTTGTGGGTTCCTTCTACCGATTATGTAAAACCACAAAACTCTTGGCAGTTGGCTGCAGGTATTGTAAAAGATTTTTTAGATAAGGGTTTTAGTATTAGCTTAGAAGGATATTATAAAGAATCTGGTAATATTATTACCTATAAAGAAGGTGCCAGTTTTTTTGATTACGACCCTTCGCAAGCAAGTTCTGGAAATACCACTTCTTGGGAAAATAATTTAACATTTGGTAGGGCTAAGAGTTATGGGGCTGAGTTCTTTTTGCAGAAGAAAGAGGGTAGTTTTACGGGTTGGATTGGCTACACCTTGTCGTGGACAAAAATGCGTTTTGATGAGGTGAATTTTGGGAAGGAATTTTTTGCCAGATACGATAGGCGTCATGATGTAAGTATCGTTGGGATGTATGAGTTGCGAAAGGAGAAAAATGGGAAACGTGGCATAAAGCTTTCTGCCACTTGGGTCTATGGATCAGGTAATGCCATAACCTTGCCTATTTCCAATTATCTGGCTCCAAGGCACAGAACTTCTATGGGTGGGTTTAATTTTTGGGATGGAGCCGTTTCCGAATATACAGACAGAAATGCTTTTAGAATGGCCCCATACCATCGCTTAGATTTGGGTTTGCAGTTTCAAAAACAGATGAAAAACTACCATAGCACTATTGAAATTAGTGTCTATAATTTGTATAATAGATATAATCCATTTTTCTATTTTATAGATACACCACAGGGTAGTAGTACTGCTAAATTAATGCAGATAACCTTGTTCCCAATTATTCCTTCAATCTCTTACCATGTTAAATTTTAAGTCATGAAAAAGATATTATACCTATTTGTTTTTTTGGCTTTTCTCTCTTGTGAAAAGGAGGCAGATGTTCCGTTACCAAGTACCAAACCTAAATTGGTTTTGTTTTCTTTTTTATCCAATGAAAATTTACAACAAACGGCTTATGTTAGTATCTCTTCGCCTGTAATAGGTAATTACCAAGAACCAAGAACAATAACAGATGCGCGTGTATACCTATTAAGTGAATCTGGAGTGCGGGTAGATTTTGAATATTACTGGTCTGGAGGCTTTTATGTTACCAGCCCTTTCTCTTCATACACACTCGAGCCAGGAAAATCTTATACAGTTTTTGCTGTTGTGAATAATGATTCAGTCTGGGGTACCACTACCATTCCAAAGACGCCTGCAAATTTTAGTGAGTATACTATTTCAAAAATTCCATCACCAGATGAGTGGGCTCAAAAACGCAGAATAACGTGTAAATGGGCCGATATACCGGGGCAAGAAAACTACTATAGAATTACACTCGACCCCAAACTAGATTTTCCAACTGATGGGTTTGAAGAATTCTACAATGGTTTTTTCTCGGATAGGCTGCAAGATGGAAAAACAATGGCAAATAGCTT
>CANHDN010000179.1 GCA_947459415.1 Bacteroidota bacterium | reverse complement strand
GCACAGGTTGTTATGGCATATCAATTCCATCGGGTGTGGGTATAAACAATGATTCAATATACAATAACAGCATTTCCCGTATTATTTGCACAACCAGTGGCAATGGATTTGGAAATATTTTTAATAGTTTCGGCATTAGAATAGAGGGCGGAACTAGTGTTAAGGTATTGTATAATTCTGTGCACCTAACGGGTGGTTCTACTTTTGGCTCTGGCGCCAATGGTTCAGGCGCGATGCAAATATTTGGTAGTGGACCGTATACAGGTTTAGAAATTAGGAACAATAACTTTAGTAATGGTATAGGCAATCCTATAAGTGGTTCAAGAAACGCAGCTATTTGGGTGTCTACTACCTTACCCATAGCTGGTGCAGTGATTAACCATAATAATTATTTTGCAAATAGCATTAATGGTGTATTGTTAACGAGTGGTTTGAGTTCTTTTAATACACTAGCAGAATTGCAGTCGGTGCTGGGTGGCAATGCCAATTCAATTTCTACCAATCCTTTGTTTATAAGCAATAGTAACCTGAGACCAAGTAAAGGCGGAGCACTCCGCATAGGTTCGGTAATTCCTGCAATTAACCTAGATTTATTAGACTCCATGCGTTCAACTGCACTCACACGCGTAGGTTGTTATGAAAATGAGTATGATTTAAATCCACCTATTTTTGGTTCACACCAAAATGCTACCAATAGCGGAGCTATTCCATTAAGAACCTTGCCATCTTTAGCAATTACGGATTCACTCAGTGGCATCAACATTGCAAATGGAAGGAGACCCCGTGTTTATTTTAAAAAGAAATCAGAAGGCAATGGTTTTGGTTTGAACCAAAGTAGTTTTAATGGATGGAAATTTGTTGAATCTACCAGCAATGTCTCACCATTTAGCTTTACATTAAACTATGCCTTGCTCACCTCTTTGCCAGTAATTGGAGATTCTATTTTTTATTTTTTTGTTGCAGCAGATAGTGCAGATAATTATGCGGCATTGCCATCATTGGGTTTTACCAGTGTGAGCATGGATAGCCTATTAACACCACCTACCAACCCATTTAGATTTAGAATTGTAGCACCGCCCTTAGCGGGTGTTTATAGAGTAGGAACAGGCGGTAACTATACTACCTTAACTGCAGCAGTTACTGACCTTAACCAAAGAGGCGTTTCTGGTCCGGTTACTTTTTTGCTAACACAAACTACTTATTCCCCACCTACAGAGTCTTTTCCTTTTACATTTTCAAACCTTATTCAAGGTGCAAGTGCCACCAATACCATAAGTATAAGACCCGCTAATGGTGTTCAAGTAAGTATTACTGGTTCTGCTCCGGCAATTTTTTACCTAAATGGGTGCAACTTTGTTAATATAAATGGTTCAGACACCTTAAGCAATGCGGGTAGAAAAATAACGATGAGAAATACTGCAAGTGGTCTTTGTGTGCTACTCGAAAATGATGCTTCCTTTAACCAAATTAGAAATTGTATTCTATATAGTGATCCGTTTTTAAATAGTAATGGCATTGTTAAATTTGGCAATAGATTGGTAACAGGAAATGACAATAATGTAATTGATAGTTGTTTAATTGGGGCATTTAGCCCTAGCACGCGGCCTTCGGTTTGTATTTCTGCAAGTGCTTCTACGGGTCCTTCTCAAGTATTATCGAGTAATAATGTTATTTCTAATAATGAAATTGCCAACCCTAATAACTTTGGAATTTTAGTGGATAACAGCAATGAAAATTATACCATTACAGGGAACAGTTTTTATAAGAGTTTTACCTACACCCACGCTGGCAATTTTTCTTTTATAGGATATAATACCGATGGCGGATTGATATCCAATAATTTCTTTGGCGGCTCTGCAGCTTATTGCGGTGGCGCGCAGCCAACTCTATTTGATGGCACATCGGGCACTTTTTGGCTCATGATGCTACAAGGCTTAGATATAACAGTTAGGCAAAACACCTTTAGAAGAATACAGTTTACAGGTTTATTTAACAACTTAAACAATTCTTTAATTGGCGTTTTAAATGGAAAGTTTTTGATACAAGACAATATCCTTGGTGCCGATACAGGCTTGGCAAGTATTCAAATTAATTATACCAATCCAGTTGGCACGGCAGGCTTCAGCGCCATTAATATTGGTAGCAGTTTCGGCTCAGCTTTAGATTCGGTTCAACTTATCAATAACCGCATAGGAGCCATTCAGGCTATTGGTGGCGGACTCCTTAACTTATACGGTATCCGGTTCAATGCCAGTTCGGGTAATTTTATAGTTAGAAATAATTTTATTGGTTCGAACCAAACCCCAGGAAGTATGAGCTTAGCCTGCAATGGCGATTTGTATGGAATAGAATTTACGGTACATAATGGTCAACATTTGCTATTAGAAAACAATACCATTAGCAACTTACAATATAGCATGCATCATTCCAAAGTATTAACCGGCATTCATCATGCAGGCATTACCCCTTATATTATTAGAAACAATGTGGTAAAGCAGCTTTATCATATTCCTAGCAATCCAAGTTTAATTAATCCCAATTTTATTTTCTTGTATGGTATTAATGCGGGCAGTGGTTCAACAGGACAACGAATCGTAACAGGCAACCGGGTTTCTCAAATTTATACCAGTGGCATACCCTCTGGAGCAACCACTGGTATTCAAATATTTGGAAATGGTATTGAGGTTTCTCGGAATGCTGTTTTTGGCATTGGTCCTTTAGCCAATACGGCAACAAGAGTAAGAGGCATCCTTGTTTCGGGTTCAAATATGCAATTACATCACAATGAAATTAATTTAGGTACAGACAGTGCTTCCAATGCAAATACGGGTAATGTTTTGTATTGGGGCATTTCGAAAGATGGAACTGCCAATAAGATTTTTTACAATACGGTTAAAATTTCTGGCGGAAATGTAAGTAATACAGGCACCGAATATACGGCAGCATACCATTCTATCATTGGAAACCAACAAGATTCTGTATTTAACAATATCTTTATGAATGAACGCAGCAATATAAGTGCAATGGGTACTAAACATTACGCTGCCTATTTATGGACTGGTTCAAATCCAATTATGAATAGAAACCTTTTATTTGCCAATGGAAATAATGGATTTGTGGGCAATGCGGCTTCTATAGATTATGCAACTTTGCCAGCATTTGCTGCTGCCACCAGTACCAATTCAAATTCGAGAAGCAAACAGGTGCAATTTATGAGTTCATGGAATTTACGATTAGCAGGAACTTCTCTGGGTGATACTGCCTTGGCAGGATTGCCAATACCTCGTTTAGGATTTGACATAGACAACCAGCCACGCGATGCGTTTAAGCCCTATATGGGATGTGATGAGGCAATAGCTCATCCATTACCCGTATTACTTACAAAGTTTGAGCTAATTGCCCAAGATAAAGATGTTTTAATTAAATGGCAAACAAGCTCAGAACTCAACAACAAAGGATTTTATTTAGAAAGGTCTATTGATGGGATTCGGTTCGAACCAATTACTTTTTATAAAGGTAAAGGCAATTCGAATAGCTTAATGAGTTACCAGCATTTGGATGAAGCAATACTTAAAGGAAATAAAGTTGTTTATTACAGACTGCTACAAGAAGATTTTGATGGCACCAAGACAGATTTGGGAATGAGAATGATACAGACAGATGAAATTGAAAGTAATCTCATTATTTATCCTAATCCTGCTTCAGACGCGATCTGGGTTAAACATCATAAAGTTAGTGAAATAGATGCTATTGAAATTTACGATTTAGCGGGTAAATTGGTTAAAATTTGGCCTAGCATTAACCAGGATGCAAAT
>CANHDN010000178.1 GCA_947459415.1 Bacteroidota bacterium | reverse complement strand
ATTAAACTATTTCTAAAATTACGGTCAAAATTAGTTTGCTGAGAGGCTACAATTTTACGTTTAAAGTTAACGGTATCGTTAAATACACCATTTTGATCGAAACTTAATGAGTATAATGAAGAATCTAGACCTGAGAATTGTCTGTTGGCATATAAACGAGCCATGGTCCATAAATTGGTAGCTCCCAATGAATAGTTTCTTCTAAATTGTTGCTCCACATTTAAACCAATTTGAATTTCATGTTTGGCTTTAGGGTTGCTGCTCGGAGCAATGCTAAATTCACTCTGAACATACAAGTTAAAGGCTTCATTCATGCTTTTTCCGTAACCTGCCTGTTGAGCGCCAACATTTGCCCACATATTAGAATAAATACCTATCGGACCATCACCATTTATTAAACCACCAACCTGACGAACATTACCAGCGGTTCTCATCATGCTTTGGCCAAAATAATCATAGACAGCACGGGTAAAATTACCTCTCACTCTATTAATATTTGGGTCTTGTTCAAAAGTATATGAAGTATCTCTATAACCTACATGACGATAGTAATCTGTTAGATATAACATCCCATTATCTGTCATAAACGAATCTGGCCTATCGTTTAAACCTTTGATAATTCTTTGGTAGTTTGGTGCATCGTAGGTGGTAAATTTACCTATGTAACCATAGTTAAATAAACTATTCTCATGAGTAGCATCCATTACTTCACCATAACCACGCTCATAAGACAAACGAACACTGTAATAAGCATTAGAAATATTGGAAGCTTTCTTTTTAGTGCCATCCTCATTTTTGTTATCTGTTTTAAAATTCTTAGTAAATTGTAGATAGGTTCTAATGGTGTAATTTGTCTGTAATGCATTGTTTTCTGGATTCAAAAGAGAGTGGAATGAATTCCAATTTCTTCCACGTGAGTAACTTCCAAAATAACCTAACTTTACATTAAAGCTTGAACTAGGCTGAAAGTTAAAGTTTCCATTTAAATCGGCAGACATAGAATTTACATTCTGGCGCACATCTACTTTTTGTAAATCATTTTTAGTTAAAAACTCTGCCGCTGGATAAAGAGAATTCTCCGGACCAGGAACTAATGGTCTTTCGTGAATTTCTTTCAATTTATCGGGCTTAACCTGATACAAATCAACTGAAGCTAAACTTCTACCATAGGTAAATGCACCCGATACTAAGTATCCCAAAATTACACGTTCTTCTGAACCCCTTCCTTTGTTAATAGTTTTAATGGGACCAGATAAATAACCTTGAAAGTTATTAAATTGGCTATTATCTAAATAACCTGTAAAAGGTGAAGCTGAAGTAACCTCAATACCACCTGTTACATTTTTAGTAGGCGCCTTGGTAGTCATTACAATGGCACCACCCACAAAGTCTCCATATTGAGCAGGTGTACCACCGGTTATCACTTGAATTTGATCTATCGCATTGGCTGGGATATTGGTAGAACCACTTTGAACACGAACACCATCAATGTAGTAAGCTGTACCATCTGGTCTAGAACCACGGAAAATCGGGGTACCTCCAGCTCTGGATTCAACTCCAAGTGTTGTACCGGCAATTTTTTCTACCGAACGGGTTCCTAATGCTAAAATTTCTTTATTGGTTTTTACATCTCCTTTTACGCCACCTGGATCAACCAATTGTTTTTTATGCTGAACAATAACCTCTTTTAAGGTAGCACCATCTGAAGGCTCCATGCTAAAAGGAACAAAACGATCTGCCTCAGGAGAAACAGTAATACCTTTGATGGTTGTATTACTATAACCTACAAAAGATGCATATAAATCATACTCACCTGGCTGTAAAGTTTTAATTACAAAACCTCCATCATCATCTGTCATGGTAGTGGCTTTGGTTACCCCATTTAATTTGAGGGTAATGCTCACAAAATCCATCGGTTTCTTAGTTTTCGCATCTTTCACAGTACCCCTAACAGTACCCATTCCCGATTGGGCTTGAAGTGCCATTTGAAAACCGAAAAGGACGGCTAGTAAAATGTATATTTTCTTCATATGTCTAATAAATTACAATTTCAATACAAGATTTTTAAGAGCGGTAAAATAAAGTAGTTAAAATGAAAATAACAATATCTATTTAATACAAATTCAATTATTTGGTAATTTTTACTTAAAAGTGAGCAACTTATCCAATAAAACCTGTGAAATTTTAAAGTAACTTTCTTTTGTCCATCCCCCAATATGCGGACTTAAAATAACATTTTCCCACTCACAAAGCTGTAAAAAGTGTTTTTTTTCCTCCCCAGTCATTGATTCAAGTTGTTCATTTTCGAGCACATCTAAAGCTGCACCTAAAACTTTTCCTTGACTTAATCCAAGCAATAAATCTTCAGTATTTACTACTTTTCCTCTGCTCAGATTCAAAAGAAAAATTGGCTTTTTAAATTGACTTAGCAAAGTTTTATTAAAGTAATAAGTTGTTTCAGGGCTCAAAGGAACATGAAATGTGAGCACGTCTGCTTCTTCAAAAATTTCATTCCAGCTGCTTTCTTTCACAAATTGATTGGCAAAATTTGACAGATATTTATCGTAAGCCAATAGGTTTACATTCATCCCTGACAACTTTTTTGCGAGTGCTTTACCCGTATTCCCATATCCAATGATAGCGACTGTTTTACCCGCCAATTCTATTCCACGGTTCGGCTCACGCAGCCAAATTCCTGATTTCACTTGAGCATTCGCGCGAAACAAATTGGTAAACAACATTAATAACATGGCAAGACTTTGTTCTGCTACCGCATCAGAATTAGCCTCTCCAGCATTTATACATGTAATTTTCTTCATTTCGGCTTCGGCCAAATCTATATTATCTGTTCCTGCTCCAGCTCTAGCAATTATTTTTAGCTCATCGGCTTGACCCAAAAAATCCTTATCTACAGGGGTTTTAGTTCTTATTACAAGTACATGTTGATGAGGTAAAGCTGCAATAATTTCTGCTCTATTTGAATTTGGTAAATAAAGAACATTATGTCCAAGTTTACTTAAACCATCAATCAAAATTGGATGCACATCATCTACAATGAGCACATTCCAAACCTTGGGAATTGGTTTCAAAACTTCATTCATGATAGTAGTAATTAAAAATGGATAGAAGGTTGCATGGGTATATAATCGGTATTAATACAAGAGCCTACCGATACTAAAATAAATCATGATCCCAAGTAAATCGTTGCTGGTTGTAATAAAAGGACCTGTAGCAATAGCAGGGTCTATTTTCAACTTATTTAATAGCATGGGTATAAAAGTACCAAAAACTGAGGCAAAAATGATAACAACCAACAAGGCTGTGCTAACTGTAATGGCAAGCTCATAAGAATGTTGGAAGGCCAGGTTATAGCATAAAATAAGTAAAGAGCATATCAATCCATTAATGAGGGCAACTCGTAATTCTTTCAAAATTTTCTGCCCAATATTTTTGGTACCTAGTGTGTCATTTGCAATCCCTTGCACTACAATTGCTGAAGATTGAACCCCAACATTTCCTCCCATGGCAGCAATCATTGGAATAAAGAATGCCATCTCTGGGTGAATCATAATTTGGCCTTCATAAATGGCCAAAAAGCGAGAACTAGCAATACCGCCAAATAGCCCTATAATTAACCATGGTAACCTAGCACGAGATAAAATCCAAACCTTGTCTGTTGGGTCTACATCTTCGGTAATACCACTCATCAGTTGGTAATCCTCGTCGGCCTCGTCTTTAATGAAGTCTACCACATCATCAATGGTAATTCTACCTACTAACCTACCCAAGGGATCTACAACAGGTAATACCATTAAATCATACTT
>CANHDN010000177.1 GCA_947459415.1 Bacteroidota bacterium | reverse complement strand
CTGCTTGTAAAGGCAATATGTAATTACTATCTATTAACACCATTACCCCTCCAAATTGCCTTGGTTCAATCCATTCATTGCCTGCAAAAATATATCCAAAAGCGATTGGGGTTCCCCCTTGCAATTTTATTACCTGGTATTCCCAAGCCTCCCCTTTCTTGGCCTGTAAATCTGTATATTCACTTAAATTACCCGGTATTACAGCCAATGCTTGAGCCCAAGATTCTTCTGTTGGATTCAAACGCTTGTATATTTGAAAGGACCCACTAAAATTCTCGGCTGGCCAGCTTAAGGTAATGCTACCATTTTCATTAGCTTTTGCCTGTAATCGCACTACCTGCGTTTTAGCAAGCTGAGCATGTGCGCTGGCAAGCAGGCACAAGGTAAACAGGAACTGTAAGAGTACATTTTTCATACAAATATTCTTTAACACATGAGCTAATTAAACCAAATGTAATCAATTTATAGATTATGCACCTTCTAATGAGGGAAAAATTAAGAGATATTTAAGTAAAAAATAAGGATAATCGGCTTTTTATGAGTATGTTTGTATATTGTCTACAGGTCTAATTTTATTAGACAAAACTCAACAATACAATGAAAAAACTATTACTATCATTTTTTTTAGTCATTCAATTAACTGCTTTTGCCCAATTCCCGAATCTCATTGCAACTGCGCAATTACCGGCAAGCAACGGGATGATTTTGGCCTTGATAGACTATAATAACGATGGGTTCACAGATGTAGTTTACCAAAATGGTGTAGGTGGAAACATTGAAATTTATGGAAATAAAAATGGCGTTTTTACCAATGTAAGTGCCCAATTAGGATTTCCCACCATTACTGGTAATGGATTAGGGACAGAGGGTGTTTTCAAATTTGATTACAATAATGATGGCTTCCAAGATATCCTTATGGCAGAATCTGGAGCAAATGGCGCTATGCGCTTATTCAAAAACAATTGCGGCCAAAACTTTACAGAAGTAAGTGTTGCTATGAATATGCCAACAAATACAGACATCGTTGCGCAATACCAGAGTAAAAATCCCATTATTTTATTTTCAGACATAGATAAAGATTCAGATAATGACATCTTATTTTCTAGGTTTATTGGCGGTCAATTTCACATTGGATTAATCAGAAACTTAGGAAACAACTTTGCCAATGCTGTTAACTTAATCTCCGGATTTGGTGCAACAAATTCTCCTAATCTTGCTTTAATTGATTTTGACAATGATAGAGATGAAGACCTCTTAGTAATGAGTAATGCTGGCAATACTATTGCGGGCAGCATTTCTTTATTCGAAAATAATGGCAGCGGTTTATTTAGTTTATTTTCGGGCACTACCGGCCTCACAAACACTAGCCCCATTGGATTTGCACAGATTTTAGACTACAACAACGATGGCTTTCAAGATATTTTATTGGGAAGTAAAGATACCGTTCAACCTACTCCTAGCACCTTTAGCTTAAAAGTATTTCGGAATACCAGTGGAACAGGATCCTTCTCAGATCAAAGTGCTAATTTTAATTCCCAAAGTAGCCTATTAGGTGATTATTTCAATGTACATGCATTCGATTACAATAATGATGGCAGAACAGATTTCTTATGGGAAATTAAAAACAATAATGGAGGTAATGTTTCAAGCCCAGCGCTCATGCGTTTGAATGTAGCTAGCAGTTTTACCAGTGTTCAAGGTACATTTATTCCCAGTGCAGCAACAGATACAGGGATTAGCTCCAATTATGTATTGTTTGATTATGACAATGATGGTAAAATAGACATCTTTCAACCTGGCGGAGGAAGCCAGCCGAATGCCCGCTTGTTTAAAAATATTAGCCCAGGAAATAACTATGTGAGCATTAGTTTACGTTCTTGCAACGGACAAACAGATCCGCTTGGCACCCGCTTATATGCTAAGTTTGGCGCCAACACCTTGCTGAGAAGCTATGGCGGTCAGAGCAATTCTAGCACACAAGCCTATGCCTTAGACAAAGTTTATTTTGGCATGGGTACGGCCACGCAATTAGACTCCTTAGTTATATTCTGGCCCAACGGAAATGTCACTCGCTTGGCACAAATAAGTGCCAATCAACATCTCGCTATCAGCGATGGCACCTGTAATTTAGGGCAAACTGCTCAAATTTCATTTGCTTCGGATAGCCTTGCTTTGTGCAATACACCAGCCGTGCCACTTTCTGCTCCTGCAGGGTATGCAAGTTATTTATGGAGCAATAATGAAACTACCCAAAATATTAACGTAACAGAAACCAATTGGTATCAATGCACCGTTGGTCTGTCTAATGGTTGCAAAGCCAATGATAGTATTTTTGTTTCTTTGGGGAATGCTGCTATTTTACAAAATGACACTACTATTTTTCCAAGTCAATCTATTACCTTAGACGCCTTGCCGCGCAACAATTGCGGCCCGTTAGGAGCACCCGTCAATAGAACCGTTCAGGCCAATGATAATTTAGGACCAGATTTACAATATGTAGGTTCACTAAACGGACATCATTACTATAAGTTTAATTCACCAAGTACCTGGACCGAAGCCGAAACGAATGCGCTGGCATTAGGTGGTCATTTAGTTACCATCAACAATCAGACAGAGAATGATTTTATTACCAATGATCCAAACCTTGCCAGTAGCAATATCTGGATTGGTTTATATAGAAACACCATTCCCGGATCAGACTTTAATTGGGTAAATTGCGATGCCCTCACTTATACCAATTGGGCCGCCTCAAGCTCATCTCCAAGTGCTGCATCCAGCGAACAACACGCCTATATTCGTGCCAATGGTTGCCCAGATGCAGGGCAATGGAAAAATACCGATGAAACCCTTATTTCATTCGACCCTTGTGAATCTAATTTCTTTGGTCTGGTAGAGTTTGACAACAGTAAAATTTTAAGTTATTTGTGGAGCACTACTGAAACTAGCCCAAGCATAACGGTTTCTCCTAGCACTACCAGAACCTATATCGTTCAAGTAAATCAAAACAATGCCCTTTGTACCGCCAATGTTACCGTGAGTGTGAAAAAAGCTAGCAGTATATTAGACCTAGATACCCTCATAGAATGTAAAGCAACGAGTATTTTTATCAGCGCCAACCCAGGTTGGGATAGCTACACCTGGAATACCAGCGAAACTACCAGAGGCATTACTGTTAGCGCAAGTGGTTGGTATAAAGTAACGGCTACTTCAGGCGTTTTTATTGGTTCAGACAGCATGTATGTAAATTTAAATAATGTACAAATTGCCACCTCAGACACTACGGTTTGTGCAGGTACAAACATCCTCATCAAAGGGCCAAGTATGCCTTTTTCTATGCAAACTCAATACACGCAAAATTTTCAAACTACTCCTTACACTAATTGGAATAAAAGCAGCAATTTTACTTATAATGCCAGTAAGGTCTTAGGACCATTTGCCAATGATTCGGTGGTACTTAATTTAAACACATTGCCTACGCACGACTCTGTAAGCGTAACTTTTGACTTATACATTCATGATACTTGGGATGGTGATTGCAGCGTAGTTGGTCCAGACAAGTTTACCCTTAAAAATGGTAACCAAGCGATCTTAAACAGCAGTTTCTCAAACCAAGCAACATGTAACCAAAGCTATAGCAATAGTGGTTTACCTGGCAGCTATGCAGCAAAAACAGATGCCGTGCAAACCAACCTGCCGTTTAGATGTAATTTAAGCGGAACCACCAGTAAATATACCATTACCCGTAATTTTGCACATAATACTTCTAATTTAAATCTTTCATTTATTGGCAACTTAATTGATACGGCAGACAATAGCAGCTTATGCGATGAAAGCTGGTCT
>CANHDN010000176.1 GCA_947459415.1 Bacteroidota bacterium | reverse complement strand
CAAATATCCGGTCCGTCGATATTGTTACCGTACTTGTTTCCATCCCAAGAATCGTGGATGTACAAATCGAAACTTATTTCTACCAATTGGTGTTCGGGCAATTGCTGGAGGCTCAGCTCAAAGCCGTCCTTATTATAATTGCCCAGCATTTTGGTCTGGTTATAAGCATAAATCTTGCCTCCGCTGATGTTGTTAAAGTTTGCGTTTTCGAAATTATTGAAATAGATTTCTGTACGGCTTTCTTTCCCTTTTTGGCAGGATAGTAACAAGAGGCTGCAGGCTAGGAGTAAATAAGGTAGTTTCAAGGTGTGTAAGCGTTTAGGTAAATGCTTATTCAAAACTACGGTTTTGCCTGGATTTTGGGGAGGGAATCATTGAAAATTGTTCCTTGGTTGTTGGATGGGTGCTCATGAATTGTTTAAATGGGTAAGCGCTGTTTGTATACGCTTCTGCACTCTTTACATGCGCTCCTGCTCTTTTTGCATACGCTTGTGCACTCTTTACACACGCTTGTGCACTCTTTGCACACGCTTCTGCACTCTTTACACACGGTCTTGCACTCTTTATATACGTTTCTGCACTTTTTACACACGCATCTGCACTCTTTGTATACGCTTCTGCATTCTTTGCATAGGCTTCTGCACTTTTTGTATGCGCTTGTGCGCTGAAATAAAAAAAGGGGCCGAAGCCCCGGTACTTATTTAGCAGGTTTAGTGAATTGCAGGGCACTCAATTGTTTGTATTGCTGACTGCTGGCACCAAATATTGATTTAACATAGTTTTTAACCAAATTGGACGTTGCTGAAAAACCGATTTTGGCTACATACATCGTCCCGTAACGGCTAATACGGGCATTGCTCCAGTCGGTTTTGGCTTGCAGCACCAGGTCATTGGCATCGCTTAATTGGGTTTTATACATCAAGAGGCTGGCCGTTTGCAATTCACTCTCATTGGGTTGGTAGCCGTTCAGGCTTTGTACCAGTTCAAACAGGGCGGTAAAATGTTCAATCATCTTGTCGATACTACGTTGTGAAGAGGAATTGGTTTCAGGAAGCGGCTGGTTGGGATCCGGATTCTCCTCGATCTTCCCTACCCGCTTTCCCCGTAGCTTGTTCATGATGGAGCGGGCCGATTTAATGCTATTGAGCTCGGCTCCCGAGGCAATCAAGGCATTGGTTACCCGGGTAGCCATGGGTACCAGGCCCTCAAACAGGTGCATGCGGGCATCGACCGCATTGTTAAAGAGGGTTTGCTTTTTCAGACAATCTGCATGGGCTTCTTCTGCTGCCTTGAGCTGTAAGAGCATTGGGTCGATCTTAATCTGATCGGACGAGGGATTATATACTGCTCCATAGCCCTGACAGTATTTAATAAGTGCTTTGAATATTGCCAGGGTTTTGGCATGACCCACTTCTGATGTTGAACTCATAATTTTATGGTTTAATAAGTTAATAATTTATTTTTTCATAATAAACTATTTTCTTATGAGTTTATTGTGTCAGTGGATTTGAGTTTTATGTTGGGGGTTGGTAGTTGTAAGTTAGGAGTTCTGAGTTTGGAATCCTGAGTTGGAAGTTGGGGTCGGGAGTCGACTGTTAGAAGTTGGGAGTTTGGAGTCGTGAGTCCGGAGTCGACAGTCTGTAGTCGTCAGTTAGCAGATAGAAATTAGGATTGTTTCAGGGTTTTTTGATGACGCGGTCGCCGAAGCCTTTGCCGAAGAGGGTGAGATGCAGATATTTATGGTTGAGAGCCCTTGAACTCCTCCATCGTAGCATGGCCATCTGCACTGATGCCTTTACGTCTAATCACATTTAGAAAAGTCATCCAAAGAATTTTGATATTTAATATGAAGGATTGCTTCTCAACATATTCTACATCGTAGCGGAATTTCTCTTCCCAGGAAATGGCATTACGGCCATTCACCTGTGCCCAGCCGGTGATTCCGGGTTTTACATGATGACGTTGAAATTGTTCCGGTATATTGCGTTTAATCAGAAATGCTCAAAACCAAATTCGATTGAATTATTGCTACCGTGTGAAAGATTCTCAAATTAATTACTTCTAAAAACAGAAATTTTGTGTGTATTACTTTAGCAAAATTGATATTAAAAATCAATCTCAAAGGATTCAGGGCTAATATTAACGCTCTTTGCTTTACCAGAAATATTTATTTGAACTCCATTAATGATAAACTTCAAATTTTTAGAAGTTTTCATTTTTTTCTCATTTAGTTTGATAGTGTTCACATCTTCAGAAACTTGATCTATTTGCGGATTTATATCCTTTTTTAGAGGTTTTTTAATACCTTGTCTCTTCAATTTTGCTCGATGATAATTTACTGTTGCTGTTGAAATTTTAAATAAATCAGCAATTTCTTTACTGGTTTTTCCTTCAATAATCATCTTTTTTAATTCATTTAATTTTGCCTTATCTAGATTTTTTTTCATGATTGTCAAATTATAGTTATATCAAATATACAAACTACATAAACAATAGTTTTAATTTTTACATCTTATTCATATTTATAAATTTTAATTATAAATAACAACTCAGAATTTGATAAATAATTTATGTAAATAAAGTTTACTCGAGACAATTCAAGAAAATTGCATAAACAAATAAAGCCCACCAATTAGTGGGCTTTATTTGTTTATGCAATTATTAAATACTTTCTAGTGGACCACACTAATTTTAGGCTATTTTATTGTTGATTATCAGTTATTTAGGCTTCGACTGCGCACCAAATTGCGCACAGGGCAATTCGCTGGTAATCTTTGTAAATCATTTTCAGGACTCGATAACACATCTATTTGCACTTGAAACTTAAACTTATTATTCCTTTCTAACCCCATTATATTTTTCAATGCCTAGTTAATTGCAGCAATATTACTCCTTTTCTCAAAATCCAATTGAGTTTATATTTCATATTTTTTTGTCCCATAAGTATACAGTTGTGCTTGTTTTTAAACTTAAACTGGCAATAGTGGGTGAGACAGTATGTCCTGAGTAGTAGGGAATGATCAGACTGTATGCAACGATGACAGCTTCTAAGCAAAAGACTCCGCACAGATATTTGTTTGGAAAATCAGGCTAATTTGAAAATTGAATTGAATATTTGAAAATAATTACTTGCGCAAATTAAGTAATTAGCATGAATCACAACAATATTGGCCTTCTTTTGAAGAAATGAAACACAGCCTCATCATTAACAAATTTTTCCATTACTTGCTCTGCATTATTAAAAGGCTGATCGAACATCTCAGACCATTCTTCACGGTTTCTGAGCCATTCAATTACTAATTCTTTCAATCTACCCTGCAAAACAAAGTCATTTATTAACTCGTCCCTTGATACATTGTACAAAACATAATCAATGCTAGAAAAGGCTTTATAAACACTAGGAAAACCTTGAATATCAATTTTTGCAAACAGAACTTGATCATCATTCGAATTAAACATGGTGAGTACTTCTATTCCTAACGCTGCTTCGTTGTTGGCAATAATTTGTAGCATTTCAGTTCGTATTGCTGCAATAATATTATAGTAATCATCTAGTTTTGAATCTACTCGGCTTAATGATCGAGTATGTCTTTCCTTAATTTGTTGCAATTCATCATAGTTCCTATTGGCATCTAATCGAAATTGATTTAATCTTTGTAATTGTTCCATATTTACCATTAAAATTTTAACTAATACCTGCATAACGCTCTTGCCATATTTTCTCCAACTTGTCAGCAAACTCCTCGCCGCTTGCCTTAATATAACGTAAAAAGTTCTTATAGCTCTTGTGGCCCGATATGGACATGATGGTAGGAATATCGGTGCCTTTCAAAAATTCGTTTGTTACTAGGCAACGACGTGGACAGT
>CANHDN010000175.1 GCA_947459415.1 Bacteroidota bacterium | reverse complement strand
TGGCGCTGGGCCTGGCGGTGCCCGGCCTGTTCCAGGCGGTGGCGGCGCTGGAAGTGGCGCACGTCAACCTCGTGGTGGCGGTGTTCATCTGGGTGATGATCTACCCGATGATGATCCAGATCGACTTCGCGTCGATCAAGGACGTCGGCCAGCGCCCGCGCGGGCTGGTGCTCACGCTGGTGATCAACTGGCTGATCAAGCCGTTCACGATGGCGGCGCTGGCGGTGCTGTTCTTCGAGCACCTGTTCGCGCCCTGGGTTGACCCCCAGTCCGCGAGTGAGTACATCGCCGGCATGATCCTGCTCGGCGTGGCGCCCTGCACGGCGATGGTGTTCGTGTGGAGCCAGATGGTGAAGGGCGACGCCGCCTACACACTGGTGCAGGTGTCGGTGAACGACCTGATCATGGTCTTCGCCTTCGCGCCCATCGCCGCCTTCCTGCTGGGCGTGACGGACGTGACGGTGCCCTGGCAGACGCTGGCGCTGTCGACGGTGCTCTACGTGGTGCTGCCCCTGCTGGCCGGCGTGGCGACACGGCTGCTGTGGCTGCGTGCCGGCGGCCTGCCGCGCGTGGCCCGCGGCGTGGCGGCCTTGAAGCCGTGGTCGGTGGTGGGCCTCATCGCCACCGTCGTGCTGCTGTTCGGCCTGCAGGCGCGCACGATCGTCGAGCAGCCGCTGGTCATCGGCCTCATCGCCGTGCCGCTGGTGCTGCAGAGCTACGGCATCTTCGCCCTCTCGTACCTGGCGGCGTGGAAGATGAAGCTGCCACACAACGTGGCCGCGCCGGCCTGCATGATCGGCACTTCCAATTTCTTCGAGCTGGCGGTGGCGGTGGCGATCTCGCTCTTCGGGCTGAACTCCGGCGCCGCGCTGGCCACCGTGGTGGGCGTGCTGGTGGAGGTGCCGGTGATGCTCTCGCTCGTGGCCCTGGCCAACCGCACGCGACACTGGTTTCCGTGATGCACGACGACGATCCTTCATCCCCTGATCTGCCGCTGGTCGACCCGGCCTTGTTCGACCGCCCCAGCGGCCCGCGTTTCGCCGGTGTGGGCGCTTCGAGCCACGCGCCGCGCTTCCTGCTGCTCTACGGCTCGCTGCGCGAGCGCTCGTACAGCAAGCTGCTCACGCTGGAGGCCGCGCGCCTGCTGCGTGCCCTGGGTGGCGAGGTGCGCATCTTCGACCCCGCCGGCCTGCCGCTGCCCGACGGCGCGCCCGACACCCACCCCAAGGTGCAGGAACTGCGCGAGAGCGCGAACTGGGCCGAAGGCATGGTCTGGACCTCCCCTGAGCGCCACGGCGCGATGACGGCCATCCTGAAGGCGCAGATCGACTGGCTGCCGCTCAACCTGGGCGCGGTGCGGCCGACGCAGGGCAAGACGCTGGCGGTGATGCAGGTGTCGGGCGGCTCGCAGTCGTTCAATGCCGTCAACCAGCTGCGCGTGCTGGGGCGCTGGATGCGCATGATCACGATCCCCAACCAGTCGTCGGTGGCCAAGGCTTACCAGGAGTTCGACGAGGCCGGCCGCATGAAGCCCTCGGCCTACTACGAGCGCGTGGTCGACGTGATGGAGGAGCTGGTGAAGTTCACGCTGCTCACGCGCGATGTCGCGCCGTATCTCGTGGACCGCTACAGCGAGCGGCGCGAAAGCGCTGCGGCCTTGTCGAGCCGGGTGAACCAGCGCGCGATCTGAGCGGCGGCGCGCAGAGAATGCGCGTGGCGCACCACGCGCCGGAGCGCCTGCGGATGGACCATGTGGACAGCCTCGTCATCGGTGCCGGCGTCGTCGGCCTCGCAGTGGCACGCGCACTGGCGCAGCAGGGGCGCGAGGTCATCGTCGCCGAGGCCGCCTCGGCCATCGGCCAGGGCGTGAGCTCGCGCAACAGCGAGGTCGTGCACGCCGGCTTCTACTATGCACCGGGTTCGCTGAAGGCGCGGCTGTGCACGCGGGGCAAGGAGCTGCTGTATGCCTTGGCGGCCAGCCACGGCGTGCCGCTGCGCCGGTGCGGCAAGCTGGTGGTGGCGACGGCCCCCGAGCAGCACGCGGCCCTGGAGCGGCTGGCCGAGCGTGCGGCGGCCAATGGCGTGCCGGTGGAACTGCTCTCGGCCGCCGAGGCGCGCGCGCGCGAGCCGGCACTGCACTGCACGGCGGCGCTGTGGTCGCCGAGCACCGGCATCGTCGACAGCCATGCGCTGATGCTGGCGCTGCAGGGCGATCTCGAGCGCGCCGGCGGCCAGGTGGCCTTGCGCACGAGCGTGCGCCGTGCGCGCTTCTCAGGGGCCGGGCCCGCACGGGTGCGCCTGCAGGCCGACGGGCATGAACTCGAGTTCACGGCCGACCGGGTGGTCAACGCCGCCGGTCTGCACGCGTGCGTGCTCGCCAGGCACTTCGACGGGCTGGCGCCGGCCCAGGTGCCCACGCCGCGCTACGCCAAGGGCAGCTACTTCACGCTGGCGGGCCGCGCGCCGTTTTCCTGCCTGGTCTACCCCGCGCCGGAGGACGCCTGGCTCGGCGTGCACCTGACGCTGGACCTCGCCGGCCAGGCGCGGTTCGGCCCCGATCTGGAATGGTTGCCACCCGACACCCGGCCCGAGCAGCTGGACTACCGCGTCGACCCGGCCCGGGCCGCCGGCTTCGTCGAGGCCGTGCGCCGCTACTGGCCGGCGCTGCCTGATGGCGCCCTGCTGCCCGCCTACAGCGGCGTGCGCCCCAAGATCCACGGCCCTGATGAGTCGGCGCCCGATTTCCGCATCGACGGGCCGGCGCAGCATGGCGTGCGCGGCCTCGTCAACCTGTTCGGCATCGAGTCGCCCGGCCTGACCTCGGCGCTGGCGCTCGGGGACGAGGTGGCGGCACGGCTGGCGGACTGAACCGCCTCCAGTCGCCAAGCCGCAGCCGCCCACGCAAAGGCCAAAAAAGAAAAGCGGCCCGCAGGCCGCTTTCGAGGTGTCTTGCCAGGCCCCGCAGGGCCCCGCGCTGTGTGCGATCAGCCCTTCTTGGCCCAGGCGCTGCACCAGCCCGGACCGGCGACCTGCTTGGTGCCGAACAGCGGGCAACCACCCCAGGCGTCAGCCGCCTTGCCCTGGTACAGGGCGCAGTTGTTGCACTTCTGGTCGTTGGTGTGCTTGGGGAACTTCTTCTTGTCCACCTTGGTGGTGTCGTGGGCGTAGCCCAGCGCCACGGCTTGGGGGTCCTTCTCGTCGATGCGTGCAGCTTGTGCGTGGGCGCCGGCAGCGGCCAGTGCCGAACCACAGGCGGCGACTTGCATCAGGAAGACACGGCGATTGCTCTGGGACATGGATTCTTCACTCCGGGGTTGAGTTGGAGACTTGCTGCAAACGGCGGCCGGGCCGCCAGGGGGATCGGTTCAGGACGCTGCCGGCGCCGTGATGCTGAGACAGTTGTTGCAGCGGCCGAGGCCGCGCAGGCGCGGGTCGGGCTTGCCGTCGCCGGTCTTGAAGTTGGCGTGGCACTTGATGCACACGTACATCTTCGAGCTGGACATCATCGGCTTCACGCCGGGTTCGGCGTGCGGCCGGGCGGCCGTGTACTCGGCCTGCGTCTGGCGCAGCTTCGGGCCGGGTGCGCTGGCAGGCGCTGCGGCAGTGGAGGTCGGGCGGGTGGCTGCAGGAGCCGAGGCGGGTGTCGTGGTGCGGCGGGTGGTCATGGCAGCTGGAGGCCGGGAATGGCGCCCCGGTCGACGCGAAGCAGCTATTGTCGTCGCAAACCCACGCCCGAGTACTCAGGTGTGCCATGGATGGCCGGGTCAGGCCTGTGTCAGTGCGTCTTGCCGCCCCCATCGGCCGTCAACGCGCCGGTCCGGCACGCGGTTGACGCTGGCTGGCCAGCGGCCGCCCAGGCGCCTCAGGGGCTGTCGCGAAAATGCGGAATGTGCACGCGGCAGACGATGCC
>CANHDN010000174.1 GCA_947459415.1 Bacteroidota bacterium | reverse complement strand
TTCTAACACCTTTGCAACAAATTGCGCCACTAAAAAATCTGGGTGAACCAAAGCAATCTCTTTCGCTATTTTTTCTACCTTTTTCGGAGAAAACAAGTGATCCTTTAAACTAAATTTTTCTGTTTGCATTGCTGGCAATTTAGGAAAGAACTATTACAAACATTATCTTTTTTTCTATATTTTCGTGACCTAAAAAATCGCCCGAACTATGTTTCGGGCTTAAGTGTTTTATGAAGTTAAGTAACATATTTGAAAAATATATTCCTAGTGAAAATTTTGTCCAATTGAGTCATGCATTGGATCAGGGAAACGGACAGGTGATTCACCTCAATGGTTTAATTGGTTCTGCTGCTGCCTTGTTAGCTGCCATTACCTATGATCAAAAAAACCGATGTACAGTGGTGGTTTGCGCAAGCATAGAAGATGCAAAATACTTTGCAACAGATTTAGAAAACCTACTTCCCGGAAAAACCATTAATTACTTACCAGCCTCCTATAAGAGAAGTTTTCAACCAGAGAGTATTCAAAACCAATTAGTACTTGAACGAGCAGAGGTCTTAAACAGATTAAATCAAACGCATGCCAAAGCAGAATGGGTAATTACCACAGCCGAAGCATTACTTGAATTTGTAATGGGTGAAAAAGACCTAAACCAAAATACATTTGAATTAAAAGTTGGCGACACCTTTGACCTAGAGTTCTTTATTGAATTTTTAACTGAACACCATTTTGAACGCAGCGATTTTGTTTATGAAGCTGGTCATTTTAGTATTCGGGGTGGAATTATAGATGTATTTTCATTTAGCAATGATAAACCATATAGAATTGAACTAAACGGAGATATTATTGAAGGCATTCGCATCTTTGAACCCTATGATCAATTATCTGTAAAAAAAGTAGACCGTTTCTATATCATTCCCAATGTTCAAAAAGAATTACATGACAAAGAAACTATATATAACTACCTACCCAAAGATGCCTTATTTTGGTTTCAAGATTATAGTTTAGGCATTGATCAATTGCAAAGAGGTTTAGAAAAAGTATCTCATTTCGACCCAAAATTGGTTCAAACCAAAGAAGATTTTACTTATAACGGCATAGCTCAAACCTGGCAAAGCATTAACGATTTTAAAAAGTCATGTGAGCTATTTACACGCATAGAATTTGGTTCAAGAAAAACTTTAAAAGCGGATACTGAAATTAAATTTAACATGAGCCCGCAACCGGTATTTCACAAAAACTTTAAGCTGCTCATTGAAAACTTAAGAGAAAATACTGCAAAAGGATATTCCCATTTTATATTTAGTGAAAGTAGCAGACAAATTGAACGTTTGTATACCATCTTTGACGACCTAGCTAAAGATGTAAAATTTGACCCCATCTATCATGGTTTGAGTAATGGTTTTATAGACCATTCACAACAAATTGCTTTTTATACAGAACACCAAATTTTTGATAGATTCTATAAAGGAAAACTAAAAAGTGGATACAGTGGTAATCGCATTTTAACCCTCAAAGAATTAAGAGAATTACGCCCTGGTGATTATGTAACACATATTGATCATGGCATTGGAAAATTTGCCGGTTTAGAGAAATTAGAAATTAATGGACAGCTACAAGAAGCAGTAAGATTGGTTTATAGAGACAATGACTTATTATATGTGAGCATTAATTCCCTGCATAAAATTTCTAAATATGTTGGTAAAGAAGGTACAGAACCGCGCATGAATAAACTGGGTAGCGATGCATGGGAAAAGTTAAAGAACAATACCAAGAAAAAAGTAAAAGACATTGCGAGAGATTTAATTAAACTCTATGCGAAAAGAAAGGCGCAACAGGGCTTTGCCTATTCGCCAGATACCTACTTACAAGTAGAGCTAGAGGCATCTTTTATGTATGAAGATACACCAGATCAGAGTAAGGCTACCCAGGATGTAAAAAAAGATATGGAAAACCCACATCCAATGGATAGGTTAGTTTGCGGAGATGTTGGATTTGGTAAAACAGAAATTGCCATTAGAGCAGCTTTTAAAGCCATTTCAGATAGTAAGCAAGTTGCCATTTTAGTACCAACAACCATTTTAGCCAATCAACATTATAGAACCTTTAAAGAGCGATTAAAAGATTTTCCATGTAATATTGATTATATCAATAGGTTCAAAACTACTGCAGAACAAAAAGATGTATTAAAAAGATTAGCCGAAGGAAAACTAGATTTGGTTATTGGCACACATAAATTATTGAGTAAGGAAACTAAATTTAAAGATCTCGGATTATTAATCATTGATGAAGAACAAAAGTTTGGCGTAGCAGCGAAAGAAAAATTAAAAGGTTTTAAAACCAATGTGGATACACTTACCTTAACGGCAACTCCCATTCCAAGAACCTTACATTTTTCTTTAATGGGCGCAAGAGATTTATCCATCATAAATACTCCGCCTGCAAATAGGCAAGCTGTAGAAACAGCTGTATATAATTATGCAGATGACATTATTAAAGAAGCCATATTAAATGAGGTAGAACGTGGCGGGCAAGTATTCTTTGTGCATCATAGGGTAAAGGATATTTATGATTTAGGTAAACACATTGAAAACATTTGTCCGGGTGTGAAAATTGCAGTGGCACATGGAAAGTTAGAAGGTGACCAACTAGAAGATGTTATGATGCGTTTTATTGAAGGTGAATATGATGTACTAGTTGCTACAACCATTATAGAAGCAGGTTTAGATATTTCTAATGCAAATACAATCATTATTAACAATGCACATATGTTTGGCTTAAGTGATCTGCATCAAATGAGAGGTAGGGTTGGCCGAAGTAATAAAAAAGCTTTTTGTTATTTAATGGTGCCGAGTATGGTTGGCTTGAGTAATGATGCAAGAAGGAGATTACAAGCCATAGAAGAATTTAGTGACTTAGGAAGCGGTTTTAATGTTGCTATGCGTGATTTAGACATACGTGGTGCAGGTAATTTGTTGGGAGGTGAACAAAGTGGATTTATTGCAGAGATTGGCTTTGAAATGTATCACAAAATTTTAGATGAAGCCATCCATGAACTTAAAGAAGAAGAATTTGCAGATTTATTTAAAGATGAAAAACCTGTCAATAAAATAGAGTCTAAAGATTGCAATGTGGAAACAGATTTTGAAGCGCTCATTCCAGATAACTATGTTAGAAATATTGGTGAGCGTTTGAGTTTATATAATGCTCTTGCAGGCTTACAAAATGAAACTGAATTAACACAGTTCGAAGAGCAGTTGAAAGATAGATTTGGATCCCCTCCCAAAGCAGTCAAAGACTTGCTAGATTTAATTAAACTAAGAGAATTAGGAAAGAAACTAGGTTTTGAAAAGCTCATTCTAAAAAAGCAACAAATGCTTGCTTATTTCCCGTCTGAACACAAACAATTTTATTACCAATCAGAAGTATTTAGCCAAATACTTCTGTATGTTCAGAATAAACCTAAACTATGTAAACTCAAACAAAGTAATCAAAACCTTATTCTAATCATATTTGAGGTAAATAGCATTAAACAAGGCATGCATTATTTGCAAGAAATAGTGCCAGTTATCGCTTTACCCGACCATGACGATCGTACTTAAGTTTGTATTCTTTATCTTGACTTTCAAAGTTAGCACAACGCTTAGCCTTGCATGAAACAAATGCCATTAAAATAAAGATGCAACAAAGCTGCTTGATACCAATAAATTTCATACGCTGTGTTTTAATGAATCAAAAATATTAAAATAATTAAAATAAAAAAGGCCCAAACATGGGCCTTTTTTATTTTTAAATTTTTGTCAACCAAGAAGAATTGACTACTTTTTCTTAGCAGCTGGCTTCTTAGCAGCTGGCTTTTTAGCAGCAGCTTTTTTAGGAGCAGCTTTCTTAGCAGCAGCTTTCTTAGGAGCAGCTTT
>CANHDN010000173.1 GCA_947459415.1 Bacteroidota bacterium | reverse complement strand
TTAACAATTACCTTTGGATATCTTCACTCGTATGGATGAGTATTTTTTTAAAACTAATTCTTTCCCCCGAAATACTATATGGTTATAATTTTTTAAACAAAACCATTAAAACAGAAGCTAAGGAGTTGCTTCTTAATAATGTTTGGCTCATAGAGGGTAAGGTAATCCCAATTATTATAGGCCGCGAAAAAATTTTAGCTCCCAAAATGAAATCATTAATGATGGAATATCTTCATAAGATAGAAGAATTGTCTTTTCATAGCCAAGCCTTTAGAAATCCTGATTTTAGTCTTAATGATATGGCTTCAACTTTGAATATTCCCATCAGTCATATTAATTTTATTTTCAAATATCATTGCAATGAAAGCTTTTCAGATTATAAAAAAATTATACGCATTAACGATGCTACAAAATTACTAGAGAATGGATACCTCAATTCCCATAAAGTAGAAACCTTAGCTACTCATGTGGGTTTTTCGTCTTACAATACCTTCATAATAGCATTCAAAAGCATTACCGGAGTTACCACACAGGAGTATTTGAAACGAATTTGAGGTGTAAATATGCTATACAATTGACTGTTTTAGAATGAAGATTATAGAAGAAACATCCAAAAATGAGTTTAATTAACCATTTCTTCCACTTTGAATTAATGACTAATTAGGTTTGATAAATAATTTCAGGTTTTTCTTTAATTTGCCTACTTATGAGAAAACTACTATCGGCCCTATTATCTGGTTTATTTATTACTGTTTCTGCTCAAGATTTTGGATATCAAAGCAAGGATAATCCTTTTTATTGGAAAAATAAGATGCCATTTGAGGGCTATTGGCAACAAGATGTAAAATACCATATTCAGGCAAAATTAGATGATGTTACAGATGTTTTAACAGCCAATCAAAGCTTGATTTATAGGAATAATTCACCTGATACACTTCATGTTTTATATTTTCATTTATATCAAAATGCTTTCTTAAAAGGTGGCTACTTAGAACAGCTCAATTTGGCAAATGGGTTCAAACAGAAGTTTGGAAAATATGAGTTAGCTGGCAAAGGAACAGAAATAGAAAAGGTAATTGTTAATGGTAAGAAAGTAATGCATACCATCGATTTTTCTATCATGAAAGTGTATCTGTCTGAACCCATTTTACCGAGGAAAGAGGCAACGATTGAAATAGATTTTAAAACGTATTTTGACAATGGTGGTAACCAACGCCGAAGGATGAAAATGTTTGCAGACAATGCCGGTAATAAGCAATATGATGTAGTGCATTGGTACCCCAGGATTTGTGTGTATGATAGAAAATTTGGTTGGGAAACAGACCAGCATTTGGGAAAAGAATTTTATGGCGATTTTGGCGAATTTAATGTAGCATTAACCTTACCAAATCATTATATTATGGATGGTACGGGTGAATTGCAAAATGAAGCCGAAGTTTTGCCTAAAGAACTACGTAAAAAGCTCGATTTAAAGAATTTTAGAAGTAAGCCCTGGGAAGAAAAAGCTAGTATTGTTGTTGAACCTAATGGCACGTATAAAACATGGAAGTACAGATCAGTTAATACACACGATTTTGCTTGGGTGTGCGACCCTACGTTTAGAATAGATGAAGTGATTCTACCCATGCCTAATAATCCGAGAGGGGAGGTGCGTTGTATCGCTTTGGTGCAAGAACCACATGCAAGCGGTTGGTTAGATGCGGCCTCATTTAATGCTAAAATAATTGAAACGTATAGCAAATATTTTGGCACCTATGCCTATCCAAAAATGATTGTAGCCGATGCGCGAGAAGGAATGGAGTACCCAATGATTACCTTAGATAATGGTAGAAGCCCGGGGTATTATGGATTATTCTCACACGAAATTGCACACAATTGGTTTTTTGGCATGGTGGGTACCAACGAAACCTATAGAGCTAGTTTAGATGAGGGCTTTACACAGTTTTTAACCCATTGGGCAATGAGCAGGTTAACGCGTGAAGTAAAACAAGTTAAGACCAAATCGCCTTGGCTCAACAAATATTATAAGCCCATGCCTATATTGGATCAAACCGTAATAATGGGTTATTTGAGAGATGCCATTAATCAAAATGATATGCCGCTAAATACGCATAGCGATGATTTTAATGGAGCTTTAAATCATGGTGGAGGCTATGGCCATGTATATTATAAAACAGCCACCATGTTATATAACTTACAATATGTGTTGGGTGATGATTTGTTTTTAGCGGCCATGCAACACTATTTTAACCAATGGAAAATGGCACATCCTTACACCGAAGATTTTAGAAATAGTATCATCCAATATACCAAGGTAGATTTAAATTGGTTTTTTGATCAATGGCTCGAAACTACCAAAAGTATTGACTATGGTATTAAAAAGGTAAAACAAAAGAAGGATACTTTGCAAATAGAATTGGTAAGAAAGGGTGCTATGCAAATGCCCATCGATATTTTAATTATAGCCGAAGATTCTACGCAAACTAAAATCACTGTTCCTAATAAATATTTTGCGAAAACAGATTTTGGTAAAACCGCACCCGTTTGGCATGGTTGGGGATTATTAAATCCAACTTATACGCTTAGCTTGCCCTACAATAAAAAAGTGGACAATGTAATCATAGACCCAAGCAAGCGCTTGGCTGATATAAATATGTTAGATAATAGCTTAAAATGCCCCGTTCTATTTACCTTCGATCACCAAATAAATAATCCATTAGATAGGCACAAATACCACCTCAAATGGCGACCAGATGTATGGTTTAACATCTATGATGGACTTAAATTAGGCTTGCATGCCAACGGCCAATACATGAAACAAAAACATGTTTTTAGTGTCTCCGTATGGTATAATTCTGGCTGGCTGAACCAACGCAACGATAATATTTACCGCTCCGAAACCGAAATTTTGCCTGTACATTACGCAGCCAATTACAAACATAGATTTGCTAAGTTCACCGATGTATTTGCCCAAAGCGCTTTATTAGATGGGTTGAACCGAAACACGCTAGGAGTGGCCTGGCAAAAAGGATCTCATGGATTTAAAATATATGCAAAGAGCATGTATCGTTCTCAAAGATATTATTTGCCTGCTTATCAATTGGCAGACCTATCGGTAGGTGTCCTATTGCCAAATTTGAGTTCTCATCATCAGTTTAATAATACTTTAAACCTTAATTATGAATATCCGTTTAGTTATGCAAAAGGTAATGCCAAATTGCAGTTACAGGTAAAGACCGCATTGTTAGGTTCAGACTTTAATTATTCTGGTGCAGATGTGCAATTGGTTCAGAACCATCCTTTGGCTAAATTAGAATTGCGCTCACGGTTTTATGCAGCCGTGTTAACGGGTAATATTGCCCCTGAATCTCAATTATTTTTAGCTGGTGCCAACCCAGAGGAAATGTTCGAGAATAAATACCACCGAAGCGCCGGAATACTGCCCGCAGAATGGTTTAGGTATGGTCAACAATCTAATGGGTACCATGCTGCAGGTGGCTTAAACTTAAGAGGCTATGCGGGTTATCTGGTTCCGGTAATGGATGGGCTAAATCAGGCCTATTTGTACCGTGGTAATTTAGGCGCATCTTGCAATTTAGAATTAGATTATGATAAACTTATTCCATTAAAACTAGGTAAGCTGAGCAACTACTTTAGCTTAGATGCTTACCTATTTGTAGATGCCGGAATATTAGGAACACAAGCAAGTGTAAACAATGAATTTACCTTACTGCAAAGTGGCAGAAAACTCCATACTGGTTTAATGTCCTCGGCTGGGCACGGTTTGGTATTAACCATTAAGAAGTGGGGAGTTTTAGATGAGGTAAAGCCGCTGCAAATTAGATTTGATACACCCTTTTTCTTAAGTAACGCCGCTTTTACTAGCCCAGAAAACCTTCAAGTACGTTGGTTAGTTGGGATTGGTAGAAGTTTTTA
>CANHDN010000172.1 GCA_947459415.1 Bacteroidota bacterium | reverse complement strand
TGCCAAGATTTTCTTTGAATACAATTTCTAAATTTTATATTTGCAGCCCTTTATGGCGGGATAGCTCAGATGGTTAGAGCGTAGGATTCATAACCCTAAGGTCGGCAGTTCGATTCTGCTTCCCGCTACCAAAGACCCATTTATTGGGTCTTTTTTTTTGCTTAGAGCGAAGGATTCATATCCGCTATCCAGCGGACGGCAGTTCGATTCTGCTTCCCGCTACCAAAGACCCATTTATTGGGTCTTTTTTTTTGCTTAGAGCGAAGGATTCATATCCGCTGCACGAACTCTAAAATATTCGCCCACTGCAAATTTGAATTGTTCCATAAAAATCTGCTTAAATGCATACAGATTATTTTGTTCATAAAATATCAACATGGCCTTTTTATAGGTTGAAGCGTCAACGGTTCTAAAAGAAATAGGGCAATATTGATGAGTAATTAAAATGCCATTTGCTACAATTCTGGCTACCCTTTTATTTCCATCCATAAAGGCTTGGATATAGCTGAGCAAGACTAATGTGAGCAATGCTTTTTCAAACACATTTTTTTTACTATTTATTAACCTGCAAGCATCATATAACGATTCTCTGATTTGGTGTTCGTTATCTAATGGGATATAATCAGTTCCTCCAATACGCACTAATTCCTTACGTATATTTCTAGGTACATCAAGTTTCTCAACGAGCATGCTATGAATATCCTCAATGTCTCGAATTTTCAGGGCTTCAAAAAAATCGGGATTTTGCAATAAAAAATCTATGGCTTTTTTATGATTCAATAGCATGGTTGCTTCTTCAACTGTTTTGCCTTTTGCCGTTTGCTGTTCCTTCAAAAGTATTTCTGTATCTAACAAACTATAGGTATTCCCTTCAATTTGTGAAGATTTCCAAGTTAAATCAATGGATAATCGCTCCATCTCCATTTGATAGGCAAGAGGGGATAGTTTACTAATATTATGCTCATATTGTTTTTGTAAACTATGTAATTCTTCCAATTCAAAGTCTGTAAACAAGCTTGCAGTTTCTATTGAATGAATTAATTCGAAATTGAAACGATTATTAATTTTCCTATTCTCAGAGTTGAAATATTCATCTATATTAATCGGATAGATTAATTGGTATTCAGGCGTTAATGAATATTTTAATCCTTTTCCTTTACCAGCGCTCATCACAAGATTCAATTTCATAAATTCTCCACTCAGCCGTCTTTTTAATGTGCTGAGCGACATAGAGAAATTGGTGTTCCATTCAACTAAACCATGATGAATTTCAGGCGCTGAGGAGTTGGGGTTATTTTTTAAATAAGTTAGAATCATCATTTCCTCTTTGTTCATCCTATTGTTTAATTTATCGGTCAATGAATTATGTTTTTCAATTCAAATATACTGATTTTAGAATAATAAAACTAAATTATTGACCGATATTTAGTTTTTCGTTCTATTGTTTGTCTTATTTAGGTCAAAATCACGTTTATTGAGCGATAAATTACATATTACTGAACGAAATAAGCTCTGCTTTTTTTGAAACCTAGATTCTGAATGAGCTGCCTGTTTCAGGAGAATTACCTATATTTGGTTCAAATACCACCATGCGCAATACTACCCTTTTTTGTTTGATGCTCTGCTCTTTGTTGGGAATCAATATGTCTTTGGCTCAGGCCCTTATTTACCCCGCAGACTTAGCTTTACAATTTACTGATTCTATGGGCAGGTATTGCGAATGGGAGAGTTTGGGCTACCGAGGGATTCCCAATTATTTATGTACCTGTAGCAACCTAGATGCTGCCAAAACCACCCAAACCAATGCGCTATGGCCGGGTGGTTCATTGGGTTTAAGCCTAAGTGGTACTGGTTTAAATAAATTAGGACTATGGGATGGCGGAAGAGCTAGAACCAGCCACATAGAATTTGGATCAAGAGTGATGGTTATGGATTCGCTCGCTACCTTGAGTGGACATAGCACGGCAGTTGCTGGCAATTTAATAGCCGCAGGCATAAACCCAGCGGTGCGAGGCATGAGCTATCAAACCCAACTCAAAAATTGGAATTTTACCAACGATAATGCTGAAATTATTGCAGCAGCACCCGATTTGTTTGCATCTAATCATTCGTATGCCACCACTGCGGCTTTTACCAATATTGGGGGAAATTGGTATTGGTATGGAGACACCAGTTTGCACCCAACCCAAGATTGGAAGTTTGGTTATTATGATAACCGCAGTAGAATTTGGGACAGTGTGATGCATGCCAACCCTTATTACCTGATGGTGAAGGCCAGTGGTAACGACCGTGGGAATGCGATTGCGCCCGGCACGCCACACTATTATTGGAATGGTACGGCATGGGCATTAACTACCACTACCAGAGATACCGTGGGCCCCTATGATTGTATTTCTACCTTTGGAAATGCAAAGAATATTATTTGTGTGGGCGCTATTCCGGTGATGCCAAATGGCTTTTCTGGCAGCGTGAATACGCTTAGCTTTAGTACTTGGGGTCCTACGGATGATGGGAGAATAAAACCAGATTTGGTAGGAAGTAGTGGAAGTATTTTATCTGTGGGATCTGCCTCAGATTCTGCCTATGCGAGCTTGGGAGGCACTTCTATGGCTGCGCCCAATATTACTGGTTCTTTGCTCTTGTTGCAACAGTATTGGCATCAATTAAAAGGAAGATATGCCTTGAATTCCACCGTGAAGGCCTTGGCTATTCATAGCGCTAAAAGATGTCAGGCCAATGCATGGGGGCCAGATTATTCTTGTGGTTGGGGTGTTCCTAATTTTAGCCTGGCAGCAGAAACCATGAGAGATTCTATAAAAAACAGTGTTCAAGAAATTAACTTATTGAATCTAGATTCTTTTGAAACTTTTGTATACCTGAACCCAACAGATACCCTTAAAAGCACCTTGGTTTGGACCGACCCCAAGGGGATTACCGCTGCGCCCGTATACAATGACCCGAGTTTAAAATTGGTGAATGATTTAGACATGCGTGTGTATACCTTAAGCGATTCTATGGTGGCCATGCCTTTTGTATTAAACCCCGCTAATCCGGCCATGCCAGCTACTACCGGAGATAATATGAGAGACAATGTAGAGCAAATTATTAAAACAGCTTTGCCGAGTGCCTGGTACAAGGTAAAGGTAAAACACAAGGCTGCTTTGCAGTTTAACCAAGCCCAAAGATTTTCTCTGGTAATAAGTGGCTCGCATACCTTATCGGCTTTGCCTGTGAAGTATGCTGCCATGGCAGCCAATCAAATTTCTACCACAGAAATTCAGGTACATTGGAGTACGGTGCAAGAAATAAATAACCAAGGATTTGAGTTGTATGCGGGGAGTGGGGCAGATCAACTTTTGCCCATAGCTAGTCTTCCTGGAAGGGGAAATAGTAATAAGATTCAGCACTATGGATGGATACATAAGAACCCACGAGGCTTTGCAGGAACTCAGTATTATCAGATTAAACAAATAGATTACGATGGGAAATTTTCTTGGTCTAAGTTGCTCAGTGTTACCATTGAAAATCCATTACGTATAGAACAAGTGGTACCTAATCCGTTTAATAAAGAAGTTGTTTTATACTACAGTGCCGCTCATGCCGCTGTGGCAAAAGTATATAGTGCCACAGGGAAATTGCTTGCACAAACACAACTTGAACCCCATGAAAGTGGTAGGCAACAGTTAGAACTTGGAGAGCTCTTGCCCGGCCTTTATATTTTGGTTTTACAAGATCTGAGCACCCAACAAAGTGTAAGCTTTAAATTGGTGAAAGAATGATTTCAAATTGTTGCTATAAATTTGGATCTCTATTTCTTAATCTCTGTTTCGTAAAGCTTGATCCAATCTTGAACACTCATTTTTTGCATGAGTTGGGCAATGAGCTCAAAGGGTATTTCTGCTGGCTTTTTAAAACGGATACAGCTTTTACCCATGTCTAGTTTTTGTTTGCTATGTTT
>CANHDN010000171.1 GCA_947459415.1 Bacteroidota bacterium | reverse complement strand
GCATAAGCAACCTTTAAACTAGCAGTAGCATCAATTGATTTACCATTTGAATCTTGAAATGATGATTTAGTATACGACATGAGTATTTTTCCATCGGGAGCAGTGATAACTAAATAAATCATTTTATCTCCGGCTCCAGCAATTTTATTATCCATTAGTGTAAAGCAAGCTTCCAATTTATTGGTACGTTTGGCAATAGCGCTTTCTGAATATTTGCCATTCATACGTTTTTTAAACGAGTTAACTTTCACATATTCTACTTTTAATTGAGAAGCTGTTGCAACTTTATCTGCTAATAAATTCTTTTGCTGATTTAAATTTTCAACTTGTGAATTTAAATTAGAATTATCTGATTTTAACTTGTCATTTTCAGCAATTAACTCATCAATTTTTTCGAGGTATTCATCTCGCATTTTATGTAATTTGGCTATTTCAGCTTTAAGTTTTGAGCTCAAACTTTTTCCTTCTTTTTCTGTGGCCATCAAACTTTTGATGGTTTGCTCTTGTAGCTCTAATTTGCTTTTAGCATCATTTAATAAAGTATCTAAATTGCCCGCAATTCCTCTATATTTTTCTAATTCTACTAATGTTAATTCTAATTCACGTTCCACATTTAAGCGCATTGTACTTAAGCTATCTACCTCATTTCCGTGTGAAATTACCATGGTATTATGGCTTTTCCATTGGTAAAAATTAGCACCAATAGATGCAATTAACAAAAGTAATAAAAGGGTTAAAGTACCATTTGATTTTTTATTTGAATCTGCCATACCTAAGATAAATTTAAAGCAATATAATACAATTAATTTAAACATACTAATTTTAAAAACAAGAAAAATTCAAGTTAAGCAATTAATTATTAATAATTTATGATTTTAAATTTAACTACTCATGAAAACTTGCATTAAAATAGTAAAAATATAAATTGTCTTATATTTGAACGAAACAAACAGTAGCATTGAAATACTTTTTAATAGCAGGAGAAGCCAGTGGCGATTTATTAGGCGCAAGTTTAATGGAAGGAATTTTAGCTAAGGATCCCGCTGCAGAGTTTGCCTTTTGGGGTGGAGATAACATGGCAGCAGTGGCACCAGGCTTACTTCAGCACTTTAAAGATATTAGTATCATGGGGTTTGTAGAGGTTCTATTGAAAATTAGGACCATACAAGCCAACATGAAACGATGTGAAGCCCAATTTTCAAATTATAAACCAGATGTACTCATCTTAATTGATTACCCGGGATTCAACATGCGAATGGCTAAAGCTGCGCGCAAATACAAGATAAAGACTTGTTATTTTATTGCTCCAAAAATTTGGGCCTGGAATGAAAAAAGAGGAAAACAACTTGAGCAAAATGTAGATTTATTGTTATTGATTTTCCCTTTTGAAGTAAATTATTTTAAAAAATGGAATATACCGGCCACCTATATTGGCAATCCGCTATTCGATCAAATTAACCTATTCAAAAAATCAGCTGATTTCAAGCATAGGTATCAGTTAAATGATAAACCAATTATTGCCTTGTTACCAGGTAGCAGAAAGCAAGAAGTAAAACGAATGTTGCCTAATATGCTATTGCTAGCAGAAGCATTCCCGCAGTATCAGTTTATCATTGCAGGTACATCTAACTTAGGAAGCACCTATTATCAACAAATAATAAAAAACCATCCGGTTAATATCTTATTTGATGAAACTAGAAATATTTTGGCCTATAGTGAGGCTGCAGTTGTATGCAGTGGAACAGCCTCATTAGAAACTGCTTTTCTGAATATACCACATGTTTGCGTATATGCGGCACAACCTATCACTTATTGGATAGCGTCTATGTTAGTGAAAGTAAAATGGGCCTCTTTAGTTAATTTAAACCTGAACCGAGAGGTTGTTAAAGAGCTTATACAAAACAACTACCAACTGGCAAATTTGAAGCTAGAATTAAACGCCATATTGTTAGGTGGAAATAAGCGTAAACAAATGATGGAAGACTATTCTAAATTGCATAGCTTGTTTCAAAATAAAAATGCAGCATTACAAGCAGCTGAAGAAATAAACAAGATGCTAGCTATTTAAAATCCAGCACAGAAAAGATTTGATCACAAAAATCATATTCAAATGATTGATTACTGGCAATGATGATGGTGCGTTTATCAATCTGAGTTTTAATTAAATTTCTATACCATTCAATTCCTTGCATATCTAAATTTGAACAAGGTTCATCTAACAATAAAAGTGGAGTATCTGCGTATATAGCCATTACTAATTTTAAACGCTGCTTCATACCAGAAGAAAAGAATTTTATGGGTTTATTCTCATGTAAACTTAAACCACAATCATGTATCATATGATGAATGTCTTTTTCATTTTGTTTGGGTATTAAACTAAAATGAAACTGAAGCATTTCTAGTAGCGTAAAATCCTCCAATAAATCTACATACGGAGCTGCAAATGAAATTTTACCAACTAATTCCTCCTCGGTTAAATCTGATTGGTTCAGGCAATAGGTAATATTCCCTTTAGAGTAAGTTTGATAATTATAAATTATTTGAAGCAAGGTAGATTTACCTGAACCATTATTACCTACTAAAGCTAAAGATTGATTGGCTTGTATACTTAGGTTTATACCTTTAAAAACCCATTGGCGATTAAACTTTTTTCCGATATCGTTGAGGGTTATTTGCACAAGTTAAAACTACTTACCGTTATTAAAACCTTTTAAAACTCCTCTTTCAGAATTGCGAATGAATGTTAAAATCTCGTCTCTTTCCAATGAAGAAGGCAATTCTTTTTCAACCATTTCAAGCGCTTTACCTAGGTTTCTATTATGTATAAATAAGATGCGATAAATATCTTGAATCTCATTTATCTTTTCGTTTGAAAAACCATTTCTCCTCAATCCAACTGCATTTACGCCCTCATAGGTTAATGGGTACCTGCCTGCTTTAACAAATGGCGGAACATCTTTGCTAACCATACTACCTCCCTCTATCATAACATTTCTGCCAACAATCCCGAATTGATGAATAGCAGATAAACCTCCTATCCTTGCAAAATCTTGAATAGTAACATGACCGGCTGCTTGCACACCATTTGCAATGATTACTTGATTTCCGACAATGCAATCATGAGCCAAATGGGTATAAGCCATAATTAAACAGTTTGAACCAACCTCTGTTTTAAACTTATCTTTTGTACCTCTATTAATAGTTACGCACTCTCTTATGGTTGTACCATCACCAATGATGGCGAGTGTTTCCTCACCATCAAATTTTAAATCTTGTGGTATAGCAGAAATAACAGCTCCTGGAAAAATCCTACAATTTTTGCCAATTCTTGCCCCAGGATAAATGGTAACGTTACTTCCAATCCAAGTACCCTCACCAATCTCTACATCCTTGTGTATCATGGTAAATGGATCGATGGTCACATTCTCTGCAATGCGTGCACTTGGGTCTACTGATGCTAATTGATGTATCATATTTTATCCCTTTGCTACTTGTGCCATTAAATCAGACTCTGCCACTAATTTATCTCCCACAAATGCGCTACCTTTCATAACACAAATTCCGCGACGTATGGGCCCAATTAGCTCTAATCTAAAGATGAGTGTATCGCCAGGCACAACTTTTTCTTTAAATTTGGCATTATCTATTTTCATAAAATAGGTATTATAATTTTCGGGATCTTCAACCTTAGATAATATTAAAACACCACCGCATTGCGCCATCGCTTCAATAATAAGTACTCCGGGCATTACTGGATTTCCCGGAAAATGCCCTTGAAAAAAAGGTTCATTAAAGGTTACATTCTTAATCCCTATGATATGATTTTGCCCCATTTCCATAATTTTGTCTACCATTAAAAATGGAAATCTATGTGGCAACATTTTTTCAATGGCAATACTATTATACAAAGGTTGTTTATTGACATCGTATTTAGGAACACGAACCGTACTTCTTGTTTTTTTAAT
>CANHDN010000170.1 GCA_947459415.1 Bacteroidota bacterium | reverse complement strand
GCTTTTGATGTGGGATTAACAGGCGCCATAGACGCTAACAATCCTAGCTGGGGTTGGTGGATATTTCCAACTGCCTATTTGTTTGCTAACTGGATTGAAGAGCAAAATTTTTTAAATAAACTTCAATTCCATTCAAGTTCGTTACTGTTTTGGCTACAAAGTTATGACCTAATGAAAGCAGCATACGAATTACCAGAACTACGCGATAGCCTCAGAAACCCCTTTGGCTTTGCTGATGCAGATAGAAATGGTTTAGCATGTACACCAAGAAATAAATTACGCAAACTCACCCGAGATTTATACCAAGAAAGTCAAGGTGCAAGGGGCGTGATTTAAAGTTAGATAGGCTGAAAAAAAATGACTTGCCATCACAAAACAACATCCCTAAATTCGTTTTACAATTCTGGTTTGCAACATTTAAACAAATACAAACTATGAAACAAAAATTACTGCTACTTTACATTGCCATTAGCTTTTTTGCCTGTAAGCCAGAACCTAAACCAATCCCAGATAAACACAACTACTTTTACCTCACAGCCGAGCAGCTAGCCAAAACACCTTACTTTACCAACCCTGCTTTTGATACCCTAAGCTTTGTAAGCAACCAAAACGATACGGTGGTGTTTGCTAAAACAAGGGTGGATAGCGGTTGGTATAGGGTGATAGAATTTGACCCTGGAGTTGAATTTACCAAATATCACCATTACCAACAAATTAGTGCAAACTACCAAACTATCAAAGGAGAAGGGAGTTTTGGGGTGGTGCATAGTAAGTACAATTTGGCGTTTAACATAATGCTACCTGATTTTATCCAGATTTCTTATAATGGTTATAATTTTTATTTAAGGGATTATTTTCTTGACAATATTCATCCTGCAACAATTGATACTATAAAAATTAACAACCAAACATATCTTAAAAACACTAAATTAAATAATAACAGGCAAGATTCAAGTTCTTCACAAGCAAATATAAATACGGATTTCGGTCTTTTTCAGATCTTTGATTACAATAATTCTAAAGAATGGATTTTAATTAACCAATGAAGTATTTATATAGCATAATCATATTATTAGGATTACAGTTGACAAAGGCAGTTTCTCAACCATGCACTAATGTTGAGGAGTTTAATAGGAAAAAACATTGGGTTGGCGGAACTTATGGGCATCCCTATACTTTATTTGATAGACATAATGGATTATCATTACAACAAACCATCAATAATATCAGAATTAGAATAAAAGACGAAAATATTCCTAATAAAGAAGGCCAAGTTTACCTCGCCTACCAACAAGTATACAACAATGCAGTTGGAGTAATGCCCAAAGACGATGGCATGATAACAGCGGATGGAAACGTTAGCAATTTAGCCCTATGGGCTAAAAACAATGCATTTGTATTTTTAATTGGCTTAGACAGAGATGGAAAATACATGGATACCACCGAGTATGCAGATGTAACAAGTTTTGCTAAACGAAATGCATTTAGAGATAGAGCTTATCACCCTTATGAATATGATGCCACCGTAAATGTAGTTCTTTTCGGATAGAAATGGATTATCATGTACACCAAGAAATAAATTACGCAAACTCACCCGAGATTTATACCAAGAAAGTCAAGAAGTAAGATGCGTGGTTTAAAGTTTAACAGGCTGAAAGAAAATCATTTGCCATCACAAAACCACTTTCCTAAATTCGTTTAATAATTCTGATTTACAACATTTAAATAAACACATACTATGAAACAAAAATTACTGCTACTTTACATTGCCTTTAGCTTCTTTGCTTGCAAGCCTGAGCCAGAGCGCATTCCAGATAAACACAATTACAATTATTTAACAGCCGAGCAGCTAGCTAAAACACCTTATTTTACCAACCCAGCTTTTGATACCCTAACCTTTGTTAGCAACCAAAACGATACGGTGGTGTTTGCTAAAACTAGGGTGGATAGTGGGTGGTATAGAGAAATAGATTTTAACCCAGGTGTTGAGTTTACAAGTTATCGTTACTACCAACAAATTAGCGCAAACTATCAAACAATCAAAGGGGATGGGAGTTTTGGAGTTAAAATTGTTAAAAAAAGGCAGGGAGGTGGTTTCGAGGTTTTTGAATATTTATTTAATGATTTCAAATTTTACGATGGTTTAAATACATTAAATGATAAATCCTACTCTAGATATTTAGGCGAAATAAATCTAAGAAATAAAAAATTCACGAATACAATGTATTCATTACATAACTACGATGACAGTACAGCGTTTTGTTACATAAATTTAGAAAAGGGGGTTTTCTATTTTAACGATAGAAATAAAAATAATACATTATTACTTATTAATGAATAACATGAAACAATTACTATTTTTCTTTATGCTAATATCTATCAGCATAAATTCACTATCACAACCATGCACTAATGGCACTAACGTTCAAGAATTCAACAGAAAACGCCACTGGGTCGGTGGGACATGGGGACATCCATATACCATGTTTGATAGGCATAATGGATATACATTTGAACAAACAATTGAAGTTTTAAGAAACAGAATTACTGAAGAAAAACTAAAACTAGAGGCTGAAAGAGTAATTCTTAAAGCCTACCAACTCGTCTACGATAATGCAATGAGAACCATGCCACTTGATAACGGTATGCCTGAGAGTGGCTCAAGTGATTTAGCCTTATGGGCAAAAAATAATGCTTTTATAATGTTGGTTGGGTTAAACAGAACTGCTGATACATTGCTTGATTTGCATCAAAGACAATTACTAAAAGATAAAGTTATTGATGCGTTTAATAACATGAGTAAGGATATTCCAAATAAAGATGGCAAATATTACACTTACTTTGCAGGCTTAGGTTTAACAGCAGTGCATCCAGTATTAGGAGGTTTAGTTGTTTCTGCTGCGCTTATTCAGCAAGTTTATGAAGAAACTAACGTTAAAAATTTGTTCAAATTTTATTCGCGCTCACTTATCCTTTGGCTGCAAGCATATGACCTTTTGAAGGCTAGTGCGGCTTTGCCGGAATTAGAGAGCATTAAATATTTTGATAATGACAACTCAGATGCCAACCAAGGAAGACAATCGCCAAGGAATAAATTATACCAAATGGATTTATAATTTAGACCAAAACATGCATGGTAAATACCGACGCAATAGATGTTTAGGCCAATTTTATTGGACTATTACATATATGCATTCGGTATTACGATCTCAAACCAGAAATTTATATAAAATGAGTAAGGGGGCTTTAGGCATTGTAACCCACCGCTATGGTTGGAAACAGAATCATGGAATAGCATCGGCATCAGCCTTACTAATGGCAGCTCAAGTTTTGAATGACGCGGGTTAAAAAACAAAATTAACATGCGTTAACAAATCATCGTTTACCCGCATGGTGGCGGAAAATATTCCAGTAGTGGCGGAAAATATTCCGCCACTACGTGGTTAATAATTCGCTTAATTTGGCGGCAACTTTGGTGGCGTTGGGCAAGATTTCAGCTTCTAAAGCCATATTCATAGGTATGGCTGGAACATTCTTTGCGCCTAATGTGGCCACAGGAGCATCTAAGGAAGTAAAGCATTGCTGCATAATACGTGCAGCCAATGATTCGGCAAAGGAGTTATTGAGCGGCTCTTCTGTTAACACCAGACATTTACCGTGTTTGCGCACAGATGCCATAACGGCCTCTTCATCTAATGGCAACAAACTGCGTAAATCGAGCACCTCAACATTACCCGCAAATTCTTTGGCAGCAGTTAGGGCCCAATAAACTCCCATGCCATAGGTTACCACCACACAAGATTCTCCATTATCTATGGCATCTTGTGAAGCCTCTAACACCATATTGGCTTTCCCAAAAGGCAATACATAATCTTCATCTGGCTCTACGCATCTTGCTAATTCTGTACCTGGATTTTTACTCCAATACAAACCTTTATGCTCTAGCATTATACAAGGATTGCCATCGTAATAAGCAGCTTTCATCAAGCCTTTCATATCAGCAGCATTACTTGGGTATGCTATTT
>CANHDN010000169.1 GCA_947459415.1 Bacteroidota bacterium | reverse complement strand
TTTTTGGGATAGCTTAAATCCATTTCATTGGTAGAATAATTTTCAGCAGTAGTTATATCTTGCCTACTTTGTTTTTCAGTGACTTGCTCGTATGGTATATTTTCAGTAGGCTTCATAAAAGCTTTTAATAAAATAACCTCAGCCACTTGGTTTATTTTAATCTCTTTAGGGTTTTCTAAATTGAGCAGAGAACTCCATTTAAATAGGGAGTCGTTATTTCCGGCATAATAACCATAATAATAAATTCCGAGGGTACTTTGAACCCTGATAGAATCTCCAACTATGAGATCTGAAATGCGCATTTGTTGCTGCGCTTTGCTGTTTAATCCCATTCCAATGAGGAATAAGAAAATGATTAGGGGATAAATTAAGTTTATTTTTTTCATGGGTTAATATAAAAAACAAATATAATAAATAGGCCCATTTAAAAAATGTGTCGTGAATGGGATATGTGGGTCTTTAAAATTAGATTGCAAAACGATTCAACAACTCCATTGTTAAATGTGTTAAAGTTAAAATTATGACAGATATAAACGCAAAATATTACATTGAAAAGTTGCACTTAAGCGCGCATGTTGAAGGAGGCGCATTTAAAGAAACTTATCGGTCTGCATTACCAATGGAACAAAAAAACTTGCCAATTGGATTTTCAGGAAATCGATCTGCATCTACGGCCATTTATTTTTTGTTGCAGTATAAACAGTTTTCTGCGATGCATAAAATATTGAGCGATGAAATGTGGCACTTTTATGCAGGTGCTCCCTTGCATATCTATGAGTTGAATGCAGCAGGTGAGCTTTATACGCATGTTTTAGGAAACGATTTAGAAAAAGGGGAGTCTTTTCAAATATTAATTCCGGCCGGATCTTGGTTTGGTTCTAGGTGCGAAACGCCTGGTGCTTTTAGTTTGGCAGGTTGTACGGTATCTCCCGGTTTTGATTTTGAAGATTTTGAATTAGCAAAAAAGCAATTTATGCTAGAAACCTATCCTGCTCACGGGCAACTATGGAATGAAATGTGTTTGGATTAGGGCAAACTTATGCTTCTAAAATTTTCTGCATGTCGTGTAATTGCCTGTACAAACCTTGTTCTTGAATAAGTTCTTGGTGGGTGCCCGTTTGCACAATACGGCCTTTCTCTAAAACCACAATTTTATCCGCCTTGTGTATGGTGCTTAATCGGTGCGCAATAACAATAGTGGTGCGGTTTTCCATAATATTATTTAATGCTTCCTGAACCAATCTTTCGCTGGCTGTATCTAATGCACTGGTTGCTTCATCTAAAATAAGAATATCAGGATTGGTATTAATGGCACGAGCAATGCTCAAACGCTGTCTTTGTCCACCACTTAATTTATTACCTCTATCGCCAATATTGGTTTGATAGCTTTTATCCGTTTGAATAATAAACTCATGTGCATTAGCAACCTTGGCTGCCTGTTCTATTTGTTCTGGGGCAAGTTGGGTTTTACCAAAAGCGATATTATTATAAATGGTGTCGTTGAATAAGATAGATTCCTGAGCAACAATAGCCATTGTGCCGCGTAATGGTAATATTTGCAGTTCTTTGATGTTGATGCCATCAATCAAAATTTCTCCTTCTATGGGGTCGTAAAAACGAGGAATTAAATCGGTAAGGGTAGATTTTCCGCTACCAGAGGGTCCAACTAAGGCAACGGTTTGCCCCTTTTCAATCACTAAATTTATGTTTTTGAGAACATATTCATCTGCATATTTAAAGCTTACATTTTTAAATTCTATGCGATGATTTAATCCGTTTATGGCTCTGGCATTTGGCTTTTCGGTAATCACCTCTTCACTCTTTAACACTTCAGTTACTCTATCCAAAGAAGCTAAGCCTTTTTGCATATTACTGTATGCTGTTGAAAATGACTTTGCAGGGGGTAAAATTTGAGTAAAAACGCCAATAAATAAAATAAATGCTTCTGCATGAAGTCCGTTACCACTTAATACCAATTTACCTCCAAACCATAATATAAAAGCAAGCACCATTACACTTAATGTTTCAGATAATGGCGAAGAGGCATCACTAGTTCTATTACTTGCCACATTGATGGCAGTGTATGCGCGGTTTTCTTTGGTGAACCTGCGCATGAAAAATGCTTGAGAATTAAATGCTTTTATGATTCTAATTCCCATTAATGTTTCTTCATATAAAGAAACTAAATCTCCAAATTTTGATTGCCCGCGTTGCGAATATTTTTTGAGTAATTTACCTATTCTGCCAATGAGCAAGCCCATAATGGGCAATGTTACAAATACAATGATGGTTAATTGAGGGCTAATAATGATGAGTGAAGCAAGATAGATAACGATGGTTAAGGGCTCTTTAAAAAGTGCTTCCAGGGAGCTCATAATAGCAATTTCAATTTGAAGAATATCGCTACTCATGCGACTAATTAAGTCTCCTTTCTTTTCTTCGCTAAAGTAAGAAAGTGGTAAAACTAAAATATGTTTAAAGAGCGATTCTCTGAGGTCGCTAACCACATTATTACGCAAAGAAACCATGAAGAAAAGTGCTAGGTAACGAAATAGGTTTTTTAAAAAAATGGTAGCTATGAGAAGTAAGCAAATAAAAATAAGGGCAGATTCTGGGCCCTCAGTTCTTATCATTTCTGATAGCTGATAATTGAGTAATTGACTTAAACTTTCTGCACTAAATTCAAAGTTTGGCTTTACGCTAACTAAGGCTGTTTTTCCAAATAGCAGGCCTAAGAAAGGGAAGATAAGTGCAATTGAAAAAAGGCTAAATACAATTGAGAAAATATTAAAGATAACATTAAGTGCTGCCAAGCCTTTATAAGGAAGCGTATAGCGTAAAAATTTGATATAACCTTTCATGAATGGCAACAAATATCTATATAAAACTGAAATTGCATTTACTTTTTCTGATATTTCTGTAAGTATTTTTCAGCAAGTTTCACTTGTTCATTTTTTAAATCTAATTCTTCACCATCTAAAAATGCACGCCATAATTTACTTGTTCGCATATCTAAAATATCTCCTTCAGCAATAATAAAAGAAGCATTTTTGCCCGCTTCCAAACTGCCAATTTGCTTGTCTACTCCCAAAATTTGGGCAGCGTTTAAAGTGATGGTTTGCAAGGCCTCTTCTTTACTTAATCCGTAGGTAGCAGCTGTTCCTGCTAGGTATGCCAAATTTCTCGATTCCCAGCTTCCTTCCAAAGAAATAGCTACCTTTAATCCGGCTCGAACCAATTGAGAGGGAGTTATATAGGGTTGGTCTATTGCTTCGGCATTTCTAGTGGGTAACCTATGTATATTGCCTAGCACAACAGGAATTTGATGGATTTTTAAGAATTCTAAGAGTAAATAAGCATCTGGAGCTCCCACTAAAACAAGTTTTATGCCCGGATAATTCTGTTTAAAAAACTGCACTGACCTAACAATACTTTGTGCATCTTGAACATGTAAATACAGATTAACTGTTCCATTTAATAACTCTTTCATGGCTGCCAAACGCGCATTAAATTTTGGCTTGCTTTGCTGTTGGTATTGAGATGCCTGTGCAAAAAATTCTTCTATTTCTTTGATGGCTGAACCTAATAGCTCTCCTTGTTTTGGATTATTTGCTGAAACTTGAGGCCAGTGCAAATGAATGCCATCATCTTTTCTGAGCGTGGCATCTTCCCAGTTCCAAGCTTTTGTTCTTAATACACTGCTGCTGCCGCTTATTACACCTCCTTGTGGAACAGCTTGTGTATATAACACTCCATTATATATGGCAGTTGGCAATATTTTCGAATCTGTATGAAATGCAATTTGAGATCGTACATTGGGGTTAAATTCACCATGCTCTTGATAATCTTTGGTGGCTCTCACCGCATCAATCTCATTTAATCCCATAATGTTATTCATAGCTATCAGTCCGGGATACACATGCTTGCCTGTGGCATCAATAATTTTGGCATTTTTATATAGGTTCTTTAGGTTCAGACCAACTTCTGTAATTTGATCTTTTTCAATAACTAGGACGCCTTTTTCTAAGACTTTTCCATTGCCAATATGGATGGTAGCATTTTGAATGATGGTAGTTTGCGCAATACATAGTCCACTTATAAAAATAGATATGATACAGCTATAAATTTTTGGTAGATATTTCATGTTATAATTTTTTAAATGAGTCTATTTTATTCAAAATCTTCACAATGATAATC
>CANHDN010000168.1 GCA_947459415.1 Bacteroidota bacterium | reverse complement strand
TTAGCAAACAATAAAATGGGAACCACATTCAAACCTTCATGAAACGAAGCCCCAATAAAAATTTTAAAATAATGTAAGAAAAACATGACCACAAGAAAAACAAATAGACAAATCCATATGAAATAATTCATCACAGTTGCATACAAATCGCGCTTCTCAGTGGTTTTAGCATGCGCAAAAAAGAATGGCTCAGCTGCAAACTTAAATGCTTGTATAAACAAGGTAATAATAATTGAAAACTTGTAATTAGCACTGTAAATACCATTTAATGATTGACCTTCATTAATATTTGGCGTTAAGATTCTAATTAAGGCCCTGTCTAAGGTTTCATTAACCATACCTGCCATACCAACCCAAATCATTGGAATTGCATAAGCTATCATTAAACGCCATTGGCTATAATTAAAATTAAAACCAATATTCACAATGTCTTTACTGAGTATCATGCATGTTAAAAAGCTCGCCAACACATTAGAAATAAAGACCGATTTTATCCCCATTCCTGTTTCATAGAAAGGAATCAAGCCTCCATAATGAGTCTCCCAATAAGGACCTAATACCAAAAAATATAGATTTAATAAAATGAGTGAAAAGATGTTTATGTTTTTAATCACCGCAAAGCGAAATGCTTTATTTTGAAATCTCAATAGGGCAAATGGTATTGCAGATAAGCTATCAAAAAATAAAATAGCGCCACAGTAATAGATAAATTCAGGGTTTAAGCCATAACCAATAAATTGTGCAATATTATCCCCAAAAAATAAAAGGAGAAGCGCAAATGAACTAGCAACTCCCAAAATGGATATAAAGGCATTCGCAAAAATTTGCTTTGAATTGTCTTTCTCAGCAAACCTAAAAAATGCAGTTTCCATTCCATGTGTGAGAATAATATTTAGAAAGGCCATATAGGCATAAAATTCACTGTTTATTCCATATTCAACATCGGTAAAAACTCGGGTATAAAGTGGAACCAAGAGGTAATTAAAAAACCTTCCTAAAATGGTGCTTAAACCATACACCGCCGTTTGACTGGCTAATTTTTTTACTGTACTCAAAGTTTACAATATTACTCAAATAATAATTTTTGAAATAGTTAAATTAACTTTCTACCCAAAAATAAGAAACAAAAACTTATTTTCGTTACTTTCTATGAATATGTTGAGCGGCAAAAAGAGTTTTATGATGGCATGTATGGTATTTGTGATGCTTATGTTAAGCTCAAAACAAAGCCTCTGCCAACTAGCAGATGAAGAACTAGCAGCACAATTTTATGCCAATAAAGAATTTTCTAAGGCTGCTGATATGTATGAGAAATTGCTCAATAAAAATCAAAAATCTGTTTACTTTTATGAAAATTTACTCAATTGTTATATCAACACAAAAGAATTTAACCTCGCAGAAAAACTGAGTAAAAAACAAAGTAAACGTTTCGAAAATCAGGCAATTTACCAGGTAGATATAGCCTATCTTCACAGGTTACAACAAGAAGACCAACAAGCCATTTCTCAAATGAATGGCCTGATCCAAAAATTAAAACCTTATGAGCCGTCCATTTTTGAATTGGCAAAAGCATTAGAGAAAAGAAATGAAAAAGGATTCGCTGTTCAAGCCTATTTAAAAGGAAGATCGCTGCTGCGTAATGAACTCATTTTTGCGAATGAGTTAGGTGGAATTTATCTTGAATTAGGTGATAAAAAAATGATGATTGAGGAGTTTTTAAATGTACTCATCATAGATGAATCTACGATGGACGAAATTCAGGGATTGTTGCAAAATAGTTTAGATAATAATTCCGATTTTGAGATATTAAAACAAAGCCTTCTTAAAAAAAATAAACAGTATACAGATAGAAATATCTTTAATGAAATGCTAGTTTGGATGCATGTTCAAAAGAATGAATATGCCATGGCACTGGTGTATACAAAAAATTTGGATAAAAAATTTAGAGAAGAGGGAAGAAGAATTATTGAACTAGGTTTTTTAGCCATGGCAAATGAGCAATATGATGCCGCTATTCAAATATTTAAAACGGTTACAGCATTGGGCATAGATAAACCCTTTTATTCTTATGCTAAAAGCTCTGAACTAGAAGCCAGAAGTAAAAAAATATTGGCTGGAAACTATACCCAAGAAGAATTACAAATTTTAGCTGCTGAGTATAACATCTTATTAAAAGAATTAGGTAGAAATCCAAATACCGCCAGCACCCTAAAAAGCTTAGCCAATCTAGAAGCGTATTATCTAAATCACTATCAAATAGCCATTCAATTATATGAAGAAATAATTAACATGCCCCGTATAGATAGAATATTACAAGCCAACAGCAAACTAGAGCTTGCAGATTTTTATGTGATGAAAGGAGAGGTATGGGAAGCGCTTTTATTATATGGGCAGGTAGACAAAGATTTTTTACAAGAACCACTCGGCCAAGAAGCTAAATTAAGAAATGCAAAACTCAGTTACTATTTAGGAGAATTTGAATGGGCCAAAGCACAATTAGATGTGCTTAAAACTGCAACCACCCAACTCATTGCTAATAATGCCTTAGAATTATCTTTAGTTATTCAAGATAATACCTTAGATAGTATTTTAGAACCCCTTCAACTGTTTGCTCAAGCAGATTTAAATTATGTTCAAAAAAATCATTCTCGTGCCCTTATCCTACTAGATAGTCTTTTGATTTTATACCCTAATCATGTGCTAAGCGATGATATTTTATTTAAAAAGGCACAGATTTTTGCGAGCACTAAAAATTATGATAAAGCTGCTATCTACTTCGAGAAAGTATATAAAGATTTTGGTTCAGATATTATGGGAGACAATGCCCTTTATGAATTAGCGAAATTATATCAGAAACAACTCAATAACCCTAAAGAAGCACTCAAATGTTATGAGGCATTTATTGAAACTTATGCTGGTAGTTTTTTCTTAACTGAATGCAGAAAGCAATATAGAATGCTGCGCGGAGATCAAATAAATTAATATAAAATGATTATTTATAATGTAACTATTAATATTGAAGATAGCATCCATGAAGAATGGTTAAATTGGATGCAAGAAAAGCACTTGTCAGAGGTAATGGCAAGCGGGCAATTTACCTCCTATAAAATGATGAAACTTTTGAGCAGGCAAGAAGATGAAACAGGCACTACCTATGCCATACAATATGCCTGTAAAAGCATGGAAGAATATGAACGATATCAAGCCGAATTTGCACCTGCACTGCAAGCAGACGGAAGGAATAAATTTGGCGGTAAATTTGTAGCATTTAGAACGCTGCTTGAAGAAATGGAGATTTAGTTAAATTTCTTTGCGCAGCCTGGCTACAGGAATATTCATTTGTTCTCTATACTTAGCCACTGTACGGCGGGCTATGTTATAACCCTTCTCTTTCAAAATTTCCATTAAACGCTCGTCTGGTAAAGGCCTAGATTTTTCTTCCCCTTCAATGGCCTCCTTTAAAATCTTTTTCACCTCACGGCTACTCACCTCTTCGCCATCATCTGTTTGTATGCCTTCACTAAAAAAATATTTGAGAGGAAATGTACCCCATTCTGTTTGTACATATTTGCTATTAGCTACACGACTGATTGTTGAAATATCTAACTGAGTAATTTCTGCAATATCTTTTAAAATCATTGGGCGCAGAAAAGACTCATCTCCTTCAACAAAAAACTTATATTGAAAATGTAAAATGGCATTCATGGTATTGAGCAATGTATTATGCCTTTGTTTGATACTTTCAATAAACCAACGAGCGCCATCTAATTTTTGTTTGATGAATTGAACCGTTTCCTTTTGCTCTCGGGTGGGAGCTTTAGCTCCATCAAAACCTTTAAGAGTTTCCAGATATCCCCTGCTAATTCGGAGATCTGGGGCATTTCTAGAATTTAAATGCACCACCAAACGACCTAATTCTTCTATTAATATAAAATCTGGAGTAATATATTGAATCGCAGTATTATCGATAGACTCGCCTGGTTTGGGATTTAATTTCGTTATTAAATGAATAATTGCTTTTAAAGCTACTTCATCAATTTTTAAGGAACGAATTAATTTCTCATAATGTTTCTTAGTAAAATCATCAAAATAATTTGCCAGGATCTGAATGGCAAGTTGAACATCCCGATTATGTTGATCTTTTCTTTTTAACTGCAACAATAAGCACTCTTGAAGACTTACAGCACCAATACCCGCGGGCTCAAGAGTTTGAACCTTATGTAATACTTTTTTTAGTTCATCTAAATTGGCATCTAC
>CANHDN010000167.1 GCA_947459415.1 Bacteroidota bacterium | reverse complement strand
TGGTTTGTGATCAATTAATGGGTTATGCTTATTCCAAGGGCATACAAGTAGATTTATGCATCCTGAATGCTGGAGGACTCAGAATTCCGGTGATTTATAAAGGAGATATATTTGTAAGAACCATTTATGAATTAATGCCCTTTGACAATGAATTGGTGGTATTAGATCTGAGTGGTGAACAATTATTAGCCTTCTTAGATTTAGTAAGTGCCAATGGCGGATGGCCAGTTTCTGGGCTTCGTTTTAAAATAAAAAATGCCAAAGCCCAAGATATTCAATTTGCCAATGGAAAGCCGTTTGAGACCAAGAAGGTGTATAGGCTGCTCACAAGCGATTATTTGGCGGGTGGTGGAGATATGGCAGCTATGCTTAAAGACCCATTGAAATACGAAAGTTTTTCTATTATGTTAAGAACTGCCTTAATGGAACAATTGAAAAATAATTTTTATGCAGGTGAAACATTGCAGGCCATAAAAGATGGAAGAATTACAAAAGAATAGTAGAAAAGCATTTTTAAAACAAACTTTGTATTTAGTTGGTTTTGGGGCATTGGCTAATACTCCTGTAAAGGTATTGGCTCGTGCTAAGGCTAAAACCCTTACCATTTTGCATACCAATGATTGGCATAGCAGAATTGAGCCATTTCCCGCTTTTGATAAAAAATTTGGCGGAAAAGGTGGCGCAGCCGCCAGGGCAACTTATATTAATAAGGTACGCAAAGAAAAAGGAGAAATTTTGCTTTTAGATGCTGGAGATATTTTCCAGGGAACACCATATTTTAATTTTTTCGGTGGTGAGTTAGAATATAAACTCATGAGTGAAATGGGGTATGACTGCGTTACTTTGGGTAATCATGATTTTGATGCAGGTATCGATGGATTGATCAGGCAAATTCCACATGCTACCTTTGATATGGTAAATGCCAATTATGATTTTTCTAATTCTCCACTTAAAGAAAAAGTAAAACCTTATAAAATATATCGCAAGCAAGGTTTAAAAATTGGGGTATTTGGTTTAGGTATCGAATTAGATGGTTTGGTGCCAGCCAAGTTATATGGTAATATAAAATATAATGAACCAATTGCAACGGCCAATAAAGTGGCAGAAGAGTTAAAACTTAAACAAAAATGTGATTTGGTAATTTGTTTATCCCACTTAGGGTATAAATATCAATCAAATAAAGTATGCGATGAAATATTAGCAACCAAAACAGCGCATATAGATTTAATTATTGGCGGACATACCCATACATTTTTGCCTGAACCTGTGTTTTACACCAATGTTATCAACAAAAAGGTTTGTGTAAATCAGGTGGGTTGGGCGGGTTTACAGGTGGGTAGCATTTCTTATACTTTTGAACCTTTTGTTAACACAGTAAATGAGCCAACTAGTTCCGTGGCAACGCTAATAAACCTTGAAAATTAATCTATGTTGCTAAATTATTAATGAGTTGTAACACTTGTTAATATTGAGGTTTTTGTCTTTTGTCAATTATTTGTTAAATTTTTGTTTAGTGTTAATTTATCATAACCAAAAATTTTTTTTCGAACATAAATTAAGAGTGTTAAAAATCAGTGCGTAATTTTTTTAAACCACATTTTCCAAAAAAAATATGTTGAAAAGATTTTGATGTGTGAACTTTTTTGGTCATTTTTACATTCGATATGAAGGAGAATATACTGATTGAAAAAACATGTGAAGATGTTTGGAATGGAATACTCAAGTTAATCCAGGATAATGTGCCAGCCCAAAGCTTCAAAACATGGTTCGAGCCTATTAAACCCATTAAATTAGATAACAAAGTATTAACAATCCAAGTTCCTAGTCAATTCTTTTACGAATGGTTAGAAGAGCACTATGTAAGTTTGTTAAAGAAAACTTTAAAACAAGAGCTTGGTGTTGGGGCAAGGTTAGAATACAATATCATTGTAGAGAATGGTACTGCAAATTCTACTCCTTATGTAGTTAATATTCCTGGTAGTAGTAGCTCTAAATCTGATTTACAACAAAGTAGCGTAGGGATTAATTTGAATCCAAGTATCAAGAATCCTTTTATTATTCCTGGTATTAAAAAGATGAATATCGATAGTAACTTAAATCCTAGTTTAACTTTCGATAATTTTATAGAAGGTGATTGCAATAGATTGGCGCGAAGTGCAGGTATTGCTGTGGCCAATAAACCGGGCGGAACATCTTTTAATCCACTCATGATTTTTAGTGAGACGGGTTTAGGAAAAACACATTTGGTTCATGCCATTGGTAATTTAATAAAGCAGAACAGTCGCACTAAAATAGTTGTGTATGTGCCGGTAGAAAAGTTTATGAATCAGTTTGTAGATGCCATTCGCAATAACTCAAACCAAGATTTTATTAACTATTACCAGCAAATAGATGTGTTAATTGTAGATGATGTTCAATTTTTAGAGAACAAACAAAAGACTCAAGAAATATTCTTTACCATCTTTAATCATTTACACCAACAAGGTAAACAAATCATTTTAACTTCAGACAGAGCTCCTAAAGATCTGAAAGGAATGGATGAGCGTTTGTTGAGTAGGTTTAAATGGGGTTTATCTGCCGATTTGCAAACACCAGATTTTGAAACGCGTTTGGCTATCTTAGAACACATGATGTATAATGATGGTATTACCTTGCACCGGGAGGTAGTAGAGTATGTTTCTCATAACATCAATACCAATGTGCGCGAATTACAAGGTGCTTTAGTTAGTTTATTGGCTCAAGCGAGTTTAAACCGCAAGGAAGTAAACATTGAATTGGCTAAGCAAATTTTAAAGAACTTTGTAAAGAATAATACCCGCGAAATTTCTATTGAATACATTCAGAAATTGGTATGTGATTATTTTACCATTCCGGTAGAACAGGTTAAATCTAAAACTCGTAAACGCGAAATTGTTCAAGCCCGTCAAATCTCTATGTTTTATGCGAAAGATTTAACCAAGTCTTCACTTAAAACCATTGGTATGCATTTTGGAGGCAGAGATCACTCAACCGTTATTCATGCTTGCCAAACCGTAAACGATTTAATGGAAACAGACAAAAAGTTTAAGGCCGATATAGATGAAATAGGCAAACGTATAAAAATGAATTTAGTGTAAGATACAAAAGTCCCGGAGTGCACTTCGGGACTTTTTTTTGTATGCATATCAATATTAATCATATCATGGAAATAGCATTAATAGTGGCGGTAGATGAGAATAATGGCATTGGTAATAACAATCAATTGTTATGTCATTTACCCAATGATTTAAAATATTTTAAGCGGGTTACTTCTGGATCTGCCGTGCTCATGGGTAGAAAAACCTTTGATTCTATTGGAAGGCCTTTGCCCAATAGGTTAAATCTGGTGGTGTCTAGATCGGTTCAGCATATAGATGGCTGCGAGCTGTTTGCCAGTGTTGAAGATGCTGTTCAATTTGCACAAGTAAACAAGCAAGCTACACTCTTTATTATTGGCGGTGATAGCATTTACAAACAGGCGCTTTCTTTGTGTAACAAAATATACCTTACACGCATTCACCATAGCTTTGAAGCCGACGCATTTTTTGGTCCGGTACCGGAGCAGGAGTGGAAATTGATTGCCAGTGAAGAGCAGACGGCCGACGAAAAAAATGCTTATACACATAGTTTCGATGTTTACGAACGCATTATATTTGCTCCATGATAAATATCCTCTTAATTGGTTCTGGCGGAAGAGAACATGCCTTTGCACAAGCTTTAACAAAAAGTCCAAATTGCGCACAGTTATACATAATGCCAGGTAATGCTGGTACTAGTTTGCATGGAATAAATGTTTCTATAGATGTAAATCAATTTGATTTGGTGGGCGATTTTTGCTCGCAACATCAAATTAGTTTGGTGGTAGTAGGGCCAGAAGATCCTTTGGTAAAAGGCTTAAGGGATTTCTTTATGGCTGACCCAAAACTGGCAGGTATTGCCTTTGTAGGTCCGGATAAGGCAGGTGCGCAAATGGAAGGTAGCAAAGATTGGAGCAAACAGTTTATGCTTAAATATGGCATTCCTACGGCAACTTACCAGACATTTACAAAACAGACTTTAGAAGAGGGTTTGACCTATTTAGAAAACCATAGTTTACCCATTGTGCTCAAAGCCGATGGATTAGCCGCAGGAAAAGGCGTGTTAATTTGTCATTCGGTGGCCGAAGCTCAAGCAGAGTTGAAAGAAATGATTGCTGCCCAAAAGTTTGGTTCGGCCAGTGAAAAAGTAGTAGTTGAAGAATTTTT
>CANHDN010000166.1 GCA_947459415.1 Bacteroidota bacterium | reverse complement strand
GTAGCAGATTATCAAAAGGTTGAAAAAACTTTAAACGAGGCTATTAGAGATTTAAAACAAAAAGAATTACAAGATATGCAGAGCCGTATTCAAGAATTCCAACAAGCAGCTCAGGAGAATATTCGTAAAAAAGAAGCTGATTTGTTAAAGCCAATTATTGAAAAAGCAAAAACAGCGATCAGTCAGGTTGCGAAAGAAGGCTCATATAGCTATATTTTTGATAGCAGTGTAGCGGGTTTTCTATATAAGCCAGAGGGAGATAACGTTTTAGCGGCAGTTAAAAAGAAGTTAGGAATCATATAATTATATTATTTATATAGAAAAGCCGATACCTATTTGGGTATCGGCTTTTCTTTTTTTATCTTGCCCTATCATGAATCATACTTTTAAACCTATACAACCAATTGGGATTTTTGACTCTGGTATTGGTGGATTAACTGTAGCACGAGCTATAACCAAGTTATTACCCAATGAACAAATAATCTATTTTGGAGATACTGCGCATATGCCATACGGAGAAAAAAGTGCAGAGGCAATTAAGCATTATGCTATTAAGATTGCAGAGTTTCTAAAATTTAAGAACTGCAAAATGATTGTGATTGCCTGTAATACTGCTTCTGCGGCTGCCTATAAAGCGGTAGTGAAAAGTACAGGTATGAAAGATTTAATTGTTAATGTGATTGATCCCGCAGTTTCCTATGTAGTTAAAAATCACTATAGGCAGCGCGTTGGGGTTATAGCAACCAAAAGAACCATAAGCTCTAATGTGTATGCTAAAAGAATTGAGGCACTAGATCCTGTTTCTGATGTGGTTCAATTGGCAACTCCACTGCTTGCACCCATGATAGAAGAAGGGTTTTATAACAATAAAATATCCCAAACTATTATCAATAGTTATTTATCAAAATCAAAGTTAAGTAAAATTGACGCTTTAATTTTAGGGTGCACGCATTATCCCCTTATTAAGGATGAAATTCAAAATTTTTATGGTAAAGCAGTAGATATAGTAGATAGCAGTGAAATAGTGGCTCAATATGTAAAAGAGGTATTAGAGAAGAATGATTTGTTAAATGAAAACAAAAGCAAACTCTTTTCATTGGCTAAAAAATCTCAGTTTTTTGTGAGTGATTATACACAAAGCTTTGAAGAAACTAGTAAAATATTCTTCGACGAAAAAGTTAAACTTAAGCAATTTAATATCTGGGAGGATTAATTAAGTTATCTATTTATTCTAGTTGCCAGCACCCTTATGCTTGGGTATTTTGATTGGATGTTTTATGGTAAAATTGATCCATGCTAATAATGTGTGGAATGCTTAAGCAGGATAGAATGATGAAAAACACACCTAAATAAATTTCATTATAGTACAGTGTGAATAGGCTTAATATGAAAGCCCCGCCCAGACTAAACGGAATAGATTGCAGCCATAATGATTTTTGGTTGCTTAGTTTAATTTTTAGATGATTCCATCCATGTAAACTGTGTTGGAATATAAAATAAATTCCAAAAGACATCATTAATGGGAGATAGCTGGTGCAGATTAAATAGCCTATGGTGGTTGCCATTTCTTTTGATCTGTAATATACAGCTAGTGAGATGGCAATAGTTGTTACCGCTAATTTGAAAGCTAATAATGTATTAGCTAAATCAGGTGTGAATACTAAATTAATTTTTAAATCTTGAATATGGTTCAAAATAGTCAAGGTCTCCTGAACATGAAAGGATAAGAGCATCGTTAATACAGATAGGCCCCAGAGGAGAGTTGCTAGGGAACCTTTTAATTTCCATTCATTAAAGTCTGCTTGCCCAAAATGCCAAGCAGAATAAATGATAAATACAATTAAGGCTATATCTGGAATAATTAACCATAAAATCCCTATAAAAATAGCTTTTGATAAATAACTTAAAATAAATTTTAAAAGTTGAGTTCGATCAATAGGTGTTTGATTAGTTAAATGATCTATTGCTCCATGAGTTAATCCTATGAATAAGAATCCAGCAGCTAATATGATCCAACTTATTACCTCATAATTGTTAAAATTAAATAACAAGATAAACAAGGTAGTGAAACAGGCTATCAAAGTTGGGGGTAACTTTCTTAGATTAAACAAGAAATCTTGGAGGGCCCTGTGTAAAAAAATGGGTATGGGTAATTTGCTGAAAATTTTTAATTCACTGATAATGCTACTTCTTTCATTTAAAAATGTAAGAACTTGTTTAGTTGGTACATTATTGAAAAGTTGGCTAAAAATGAGCTTGCCTTTTTCTGGTTTGGTTTCAATTATTTTGAGTAATAACCTATCATAAAATGAAAATCTATTTGATTTCGTTTTGCCAGAAATTGCTGTATTATTTACCAAGGCATTTGTTATTTCTTTTGCATGGACTGCCATGGAATGGAATGCATAGCCAGTAGTGGGTTTGATCATATTCGCCTTAGATCCTGTATGAACCCAATTGATATGATTATAATTCTTTACAATTGGGGCTGAAGACATGGGTATTACGCCAGCTTCTGTTTCAATGATTCGATATTGAATAGATTGCTTAGAAAAATAACTAGTTAATATTTCCTCTGCTTCCGCTTGGCTGATGGCAGTTTCTCCAAAACGAGTTACCTCAAATAGGGCATGTGTGTTGGAGTAGGGTAGAATATATAAAAATTGGCAGTTGTTATGTTGAGGGATATCAAAATCCATCATAGTAACAGCATTATTGTTGATCTCTCCGTTTATAATTTCTGCTTCTATCCCAAAAAAAGATTGAAACAAATGACTCTGATTAGGCTGTGGTTTTTCGTAATTAGCTATGGTACTATCAAATACTTTTTTTGTTGAGATGGTCTCTCCATTAACACAAACAAGAAAATGATTTGAATGCTCAGAAAATTCTCCGGTAAATTTTGATTCAAAAAGCTGGTGATCTACTTGAATGAGAATTTCTTTTATTTTGTTGTATAAATTTAATCCTTTGATGTGAAAATATTTGTTTGGGCTTATGGATTCAACTTTATTTCCCACTCGAATATGATCCCATTCATATTGGATTAAATCAGATAATTGTAACAGACTCGCTTCTTCTTGATCTGTCCAAAAGCAAAAGGTTCTGTCATTTACATTTTTCTTCTGCGGTTCAATAATGGCTATTTTTTTGTTCTTGAGTAAGCCTTTATTGAACATGTTTATGATAATTAAGCTATTGGCAGCCCCAAGGCCAATAAATAGATAATCAAAGCTGCATGCTGACTTATGTATCATAATTTTTTAAAAAAAATAGGGGTATATATTGATCAATATATACCCCTACCTTCATTATAGTAAAATTAGTCTTCTGAATTTCTACTTAATGTGTAAATAACTAAACCAAATCCAATTTTGTTAATTGCATCTGCAATGTTATATACGATATCCATCGCATGCGTAGCAGCAGCTGGATCGCTCACCAATTGGATTCCAAATAATCCACCTGGAGTTCCAAGAATATAACCTAAAGGATAAATTGCCCATCCAACTAAAACAAACCATCCTAATACTCTTGTTGCTTTTGCAACCTGAACACCAGCATTTTGAGATAATTGAGCAACTTCTCCAAACCAAACTAAGTAAACAATGTAGAAATAAGCAGCACCAGAAACTACTCCCCAGAATACGCTATTGTCTCTATCAATAGTTTCTCCGAAGTAACCAGTTACAAGCATCACAAGAGATGCAGCAATTAATTTCCATAATAAACCAATTTTAGCACCTGCTTTTTTGGTGATTAAATAAAACTCAACGCACATCAAAGGAACTGTAAGGATCCAATCTACGTATCTGAAAAAAGTTGGTGAATCACCTGTTTCGAGGTTGTAACCTCTCATGTAATAATAATGTACAGCAGCAATAAAGGTAATTAAACCTGATACTAATACTGATGTACGCCATTTTTGAGAGGTGTTTCCTAACTCAAAAAAGAAGAATACCGACGCGGCCATCATGGCCATTGTTCCGATAAAAAATGTGAATGCCACATAATTATCGCTAGCGATTTTTAAATGTTCCATTTGTGTTTTGTTTAATATTTGTTACAACAAGTTTAACAAAAACTCATGAAACTGGTTTTAAATTTTTAAAAAAATATTTTGATTTTTAAAAAATTAACCTTAAATGGAATCCCTGAAACCTTACTTGCAAAAGGAGTCTTGCCTGTTTTTGCTTCTTAATTTTAAAATATTAATTTTCAAGTTTTTGTATATTATCTTCATTTTTTTGTTGTAAGATTCATTCATTTTGACTAAAAGAAACTATTCTGAAAATGATGCTAATTTAACTTGTTGAAATCCAATTTTTTATGATAGATTTATAATTTCTCCATT
>CANHDN010000165.1 GCA_947459415.1 Bacteroidota bacterium | reverse complement strand
AGGGGCAAAAATAAACTTTTTGTTAATCTGCACAAGTGTTTTTTTGTTAGAATTTAATAGCTATGCCGATATAGTTTTGAAATGCCTTAATTTCAACTTAATATTGACAACAAATTTTTATAGAAATAGTATTGGTTTGCTCGGATGTAATTAAAAACTATGCCTAAATTTAAGTGGTATTATCCTCTTTTAGCGATTCCGTTTTATTTGATTTCGCTTTTGCCCATGTTTATTTTGTATGGCTTATCAGATGTGGCGCGCTTTTTATCTTATTATGTTTTTTCTTACCGTAAAAAAGTAGTCTTTCAAAATCTTCGCAATGCATTTCCAGATAAAAGCGAAGATTGGATCGAGCAAACTGCCTTTAAGTTTTACCAAAATTTATTTGATACCATTATAGAAACCATGGCCATGGTTTCATTGAGCAAAAATTTTTACAAGAAGCATGTGCGCATGCACCATTTAGAGGTAATACACGGGCTGAACCAACAACCCTTTATTTTGGTATGTGGTCATTTAGCTAATTGGGAATGGGCCGGACAAGGTTTGCACCAGGCAGGTGTGCAAGTAGATGTATTGTATCACCCTTTAAGTAGCAAGTGGTTTAATTGGTTTATGTATTACATCCGTTCTCGTTTTGGGATCTATCCCATTGCCATGCAGAGTACACTCAGAGAAATGCTAAAACGTAAGCATATTCCCTCTGCCATTACCTTTATAGCAGATCAAACGGCAGGACCAGATACTTGCCATTGGATGCCATTTTTAAATCAAGATACTCCCGTTTTTTTGGGAGTAGAAAAGATGGCACAAAAGTGCAATTATCCCATTGTTTATGGAGATATGTATCGAGATAAACGCGGGTATTACGATGTGTATTTTAAGTTACTCACACTTGAACCCAATTCATTAAAGCCATTCGAAATTACAGAATTACATACCCAATTATTGGAACAAAGTATCTTAAAGAAACCTGAAGATTGGTTATGGAGTCATAGACGCTGGAAACATAAACGAAAAATTACCCATGAATAAACAATTGAGATGTAAAACATTAAATGAAACTCTGTTTTGGATGCTATTATTATTTCTTGTTTCCTGCAGCAGCAAAGATAAAGCCCAGTTTTTAGTGAAGGGTAACTTGTTAAGTGTTTCTGATAGTTTGTTGCCATATGAGGCCATGGTCATTCAAGATGGAAAAGTAGCCGCATTAGGTTCTGCCAATGAATTATTGGAACAGTTTGAGGTAGATAGCATATTACATTTTGAAGGAAAGTTTATTTATCCTGGACTCATAGATGCCCATTGTCATTTTTTTGGATTAGGTATGTTTGCGCAACGCGTAGATTTAAGCGGGAGCCAATCTTTTGAAGAAGTAGTGGAGCGTTGCAAACAATTTGCCGGCAGTGCACCGCGCAGTTTTTTATACGGCAGGGGATGGGATCAAACCAAATGGATTAACAAAGAATTTCCGAGCAATGAATTGTTAAATAAAGCATTTCCAGATTATCCTGTGTTATTAAAACGGGTAGATGGACATGCTGCCATTGCCAATGATGTGGCATTAAGGTTGGCAAATATTACAAATAAAACAACAGTAAGTGGAGGTTCCTTTATTCAAGTGAATGGGAAGTTGAGTGGTGTGCTCATAGATAACGCGGTAGATTTAGTAGAGGCAATTTTACCAAAGCCAAGCAATAAAGAGATCAGTGAGGCACTATTGCATGCACAAGCGGTTTGCTTAGATTATGGTTTAACTGCTATTACAGATGCTGGTTTAGACACCGAAATAATTTGGATCATAGATTCATTGCAAAAATGTGGCAGTTTAAAAATTAAAGTGAATGCCATGGTTAGTTTAACAGACGAAAACCTTGCCTACTGGCTGAACCGAGGCATATACACCAGCGATAGGTTACAAGTAAATAGTTTTAAAATGTATGGCGATGGAGCCTTGGGATCACGGGGTGCCTGTCTCTTAAAACACTATCATGATAAACCCAATGAACAAGGATTTTTATTGACTGAATTACCTGCCATGGAGAGATTTGTTCGTAAAATTGCTGCCTCACCTTTTCAGTTAAATACCCACGCTATTGGAGATTCTACCAATAGAATTTTATTAAAATTGTACGCTTCTGCCTTAGCTGGTAAAACCGATAGGCGTTGGCGCATTGAACATGCCCAGGTTGTTGCTGCCTCAGATTTTGCTTTGTTTGGCGATGCTTCCATTGTGCCTTCGGTTCAGCCTACACATGCTACCAGCGATATGTATTGGGCGCAAGAACGTTTGGGTTCAGACCGAATAAAAGGAGCCTACGCCTACCAAACTTTGTTACAACAGAATGGCTGGATACCTTTGGGGACAGATTTTCCGGTGGAGCAAGTGTCGCCCTTCTTTACTTTTTTTGCTGCCGTGGCCCGAACCGACGCCAATAACTTTCCGTCAGGAGGCTTTCAGATAAATGATGCTTTAACCAGAGAGCAAGCCTTAAAGGGAATGACATATTGGGCTGCCAAAGCAGCGTTTCAAGAAAAAATAATGGGTACTTTGTCTGTGGGTTCAGCAGCAGATTTTGTGGTACTTCCACATTCGTTTTTACAAGACGATTTGCACAAAATTAGAAATCAAAAAGCCATTTCTACTTTCATAAACGGTGAGCAAGTGAAATAAAACTTGTTGAAAATCATTTAAATACACTTTTGCTTAAAAATTTGTTAGGACATTAAATGTATATACATATAAATTTGTACCTGTAAATGATTCTAGAAAAAGCCATACATCAGAGTAAGTTTAAGAGCGAGCATCATAAAGTGATTTTAAATTTGGTATATACATCAGGTTTAATTCAGTCTGAACAAGCACGTTTTTTTAAACAATACGATTTGTCGCCACAGCAGTATAATGTGTTGCGCATATTGCGTGGTCAGCATCCTAATCCGGTATGTGTGGGCTTGGTTCAGGAAAGAATGCTAGATCAAATGAGTAATGCATCTCGTTTAATTGAAAAGTTGAAGCTTAAACAGTTACTTACCCGCACAGAATGCAAAGAAGACAGAAGGCAAGTAGATGTAATGATAACAAAATCAGGTTTAGATTTGTTATCTGAGATAGATCAAGAATTCGACAAGTTTGAGGCAACTATCAATTGTTTAGATACACAAGAAGCAAACGATTTAAATGCCTTACTAGATAAATTAGCCAATCAATTTTAAACAACATAAAAAAACAACAACATGAAAAATCTATTTTTATCATTAGCCATCGCAGGTATGAGTTTATCTGCCATCGCTTCTAATCCGGCTCCTAAAGCCGCAACCAATTTTACAGTAGATGCAGCTGCTTCTACTTTTAAATGGCATGCCACCAAAGTAACTGGTCAGCATTACGGTGTGGCCAAGTTCTCTAAAGGTACTATTTCTGTAGATGGAAAAGCTTTAAAAGGAGCAGAACTTACTGTAGATATGAATACCATTGATGCAACTGATTTAACAGGTGAATACCATGATAAATTAGTAGGTCATTTAAAAGGTGATGATTTTTTTGCAGTAGATAAATTTGGTGCAGCTGTTATTAAGGTAAAATCAGCTACAGCTGTAAAGCCTAGTAAAACTTCTGCAAACAACTACAATATCGTTGCAGATTTAACCATCAAAGGAATTACCCAAGAAATTACTTTCCCTGCTTTGGTTGTAATCTCAGACAAGCAAGTGGTAGTAAACGCAGACTTTATGGTAAACCGTGCTAAATTTGATATTCGTTATGGGTCTAGCAGCTTCTTTAGTGACCTTGGCGATAAAGCTATTGCTGATGAATTTAACGTAAAAGTTCGCGTAGTAGCAGCTAAGTAATTAAAAACTTTTTGTATAGGCTATAGACCATAGTCCATAGTCCATAGACCATAGTTTTAATTCCTTCGACATTCGAAATTCAGCATTCGATGTTCGACATTTCCTAAAAACTATGGTCCATGGACTATGGTCTATCGACTAAAAACATGGTCTATCGACTAAAAACATCAAACTTACTTCAATCTTTCTTTAATATCCAACCTGTGCTTGCGGGCGGTGTCGATGGCAATATCATAACCGGCATCTGCGTGGCGAATAACACCCATAGCGGGATCGTTATGTAAAACACGTTTTAACCTGCGTGCGGCATCATCGGTGCCATCTGCCACAATCACCATTCCGGCATGTATGCTATAACCCATGCCTACGCCACCACCATGGTGCACACTTACCCAACTAGCGCCACCAGCAGTATTTATCAAAGCATTTAAAATTGGCCAATCTGCTACTGCATCGCTGCCATCTTTCATCGCTTCAGTTTCGCGGTTTGGAGAAGCTACAGAGCCCGT
>CANHDN010000164.1 GCA_947459415.1 Bacteroidota bacterium | reverse complement strand
TTAATTCCAGATATTGCTACGGTTAGAGATAGAGCTACCACTGCTGGAAGAAAATTCTGGTATGGTTTGTTTGCCATGGGTTGGACAGGTTCTACCCGCACTTGGCACAGGTATGAGGTTATCAGTTTAATTTTAGCTGGTATTTCTACACCGCTTGTATTATCGGTACACTCGATTGTATCTATGGACTTTGCAACCTCATTGGTTCCAGGTTGGCATACAACCATTTTCCCTCCTTACTTTGTGGCAGGTGCTATCTTCTCTGGATTTGGTATGGTATTAACCTTATTGGTTATTGCTCGCGAAGTAATGAATTACAAAGATTACATCACAGAAGAACATTTAGATGCCATGGCTAAAATTATTTTAGTTACTGGTACTATGGTAGGTATGGCTTATATCACAGAATTCTTTGTGGCTGCTTATTCTGGAGTAGAATATGAACAATATGCTTTCTTAAACAGGGCTTTTGGTCCATATTGGTGGGCATACTGGACCATGATGAGCTGTAACTTAATTGCTCCTCAAGTTTTTTGGTTCAGGAAGTTAAGAACCAATCCAGCTTTCTTATTTGTAATGTCTATCATTGTAAATATTGGAATGTGGTTTGAGCGTTTTGTAATTATTGTTACCTCATTACATAGAGATTTCTTACCATCATCGTGGGCAATGTATACGCCAACTATTACTGAGGTTAGTATCTTAATTGGCTCATTTGGATTATTCTTCTTCTTATTTTTCTTATTCATCAAATTTTTACCATCTATTAACATGGCAGAGGTAAAAAGTATTATACCAACACACGCACATGAACATGATAGCCACACTCACGGTGCGCACCATAGTCATGAAGTTGTTGAGAAAGGAGCATTACATGGAAACTAGTAAAAAATTAATTTTGGGAATTTACGATAGCCCAGATAAAACATACGCTACTACTAAGAAATTAATCAACAATGGATTTAGCGTATACGATGTATATTCTCCATTTGCTATTCACGGTTTAGATAGGGTTATGGGTATTAAGCGTTCGCGTTTAACAGTAGCTGCTTTCTGTTGTGCTATGTTAGGATTAAGTTTAGCAGTAACTTTTCAGGTGTATGTAAGTTATTTCGATTGGCAAATGAATGTAGGTGGAAAGCCTTCATTGCATATCCCAACATATATTCCTATTACCTTTGAATTAAGTATTTTGTTTACTGCTTTTGGAATGGTAACTGCCTTCTTTATTGTAAACAAAATGTTTTGGGGTAAAAATGCCGATATCATGGACTTACGTGTTACAGACGATTTGTTTGTAATTGCCATTGATGTTAAAAAGAGCAAAGCCGATATGGGTTCTTTGAACCAGTTATTAATAGATGGCGGTGCTATTGAAGTGAGAGAAAGGACCAAAGAGTTATGAGATTAAAATCATTATATACCGCTATTTTAATAGGTTCAACCGCAGCATTAATTGCTAGCTGTAGTGCAGGTGGAGAAAGTACAGGTTATGAGTATGCTCCAAATATGTACCATTCATTTGCTTATGAGCCATTATCTCAAGAAGCAGATAAGCCTAACACCATTAACCCAAATGGGATGAACATGCGTTTGCCAGTAAAAAATACCATTGCTCGCGGACAAATGGATTATGCGAAATACGGATTTACCGTTAGTAATGCTTCTTATGAAGCTGCTGGGGCATTAACAAATCCTATTGCTGCATCACCAGCAGTAATTGCAGAAGGACAAACCTTGTTTAATATTCACTGTACTCCTTGTCATGGCGACAAAGGTTTGGGTGACGGAGCTATTGTGGCTGCTGGTAAATATCCACCACCACCATCTTACGAATCTGATCGAATTAAAACTACACCAGATGGTAAAATGTTTTACTCTATTCGTTACGGTAAAAACTTGATGGGTGCATATGGTACCGCATTAAATCCAACTCAAATTTGGAAAGTAGTACATTATATCCGCACAGTAAGTGGCCCGTATAAAGGATCAGCTACTGCTAATAACGCTTCTAATTAATCATTAACCGGAGAACATATTTACAATGGAACACGCAGAAGTTCATATCAAAGAAGAAAGATATAAGATTACCGAAGGCAATAAAAAATGGGCTTTTGGTTTAATGATCGTAGGTTTGATTTTAGCTGCTATTGGCTATTTTACCTACCATCCGCACATTGAAGGTTTATCTGAAACCGATTTACATCACTTAAGCCAAAAGCGTTTGTTGAGTAATTTATTGGTGAATGGATATTTCTTTTTCATCGTTTCAATTTGTGCCGCTACCTTTATTGCAATTAGTCAGGTTGCCAACGCAGGTTGGTACGTTGCCATCAGAAGAATTCCAGAGGCAATGAGTGAGTACTCGTTAGTAGGTGGACCTATTTTGATTATCGTGAGTTTATTAGGTATTTCTACTTTATACCATTGGGCACATGAGGGCATTATGACAGAAGGAGCCAGTAATTTTGATGCTTTATTAGCAAGTAAAAGCTGGTACTTAAATAAGCCATTCTTCTTTATAAGAATGATTTTATTTATGGCTTTCTGGATGTTTTGTGCACACATGTTCCGCAAAAATTCTCGCAATGAAGATGTAATAGGTGGTTTATCTATGTTCCAAAAGAACTATAACTTATCTACTGCCTACATGGTTATTTTTGCTTTTACTTTTTCAATGTTTAGCTGGGATCAAATGATGAGTATCGATGCACATTGGTATTCTACCATTTTCTCTATCTATAACTTTGCTACCGGTTGGGTAAGTGCCTTAACCATTACCTATTTATTTGTACATTATTTAAGAAAAAATGGATATTTACAAGGTATAGCCACAGATGAACACCAGCATGATTTGGGTAAATTTATGTTTGCCTTCTCGGTATTCTGGACTTATATGTGGACTGCCCAATTCTTATTAATTTGGTATGCTAATATTCCTGAAGAGGTTGCTTATTACAAAGAGCGTATGTTTGGTTCGTACAAGTTTTACTTCTACTTTGTAGTATTGGTAAACTTCTTGGTACCTTTCTTTTTCTTTATGGGAAGAAATGCAAAACGTAGTAGAAGTGTAGGTTACTTTGTAGGTGGTGCTTTATTAATTGGTCACTGGATGGATGTTTATTTAATGGTTATGCCAGGTGCTATGAACTTAGCAACAGACCCAAGTGATGCACATCCTGCCGGAATTATTAAAGTTGCTTCTCAAGGAATTGGAGTAATGGAAATTGGTTTCTTATGTTTATTTGCTGGTTTGTTTTTATGGATGACCCTGAAGGCATTAACCAAAGCCAATCTATATCCAACTAAACACCCTTATATTAAAGAATCTGCCCTACATGATGTAGGTGTATAGTTTATGTTTTTAAGTGTTAAGTTTTAAGTTGTAATGACTACTACCTAAAACTTAACACTTAACACTTAACACTTAACACTCCAATGTAACACTGGCTGCTCCGGAGCCAAATAAACCCCCAGGATTAGGTTTCGTTATTTTTACCTTTACCTGCACTTTCCTTTCTACTAATAACATACTGATACGCGCCAATATTGTTTTGGCAAGGTCCTCAATTAAATCTCTGCGTATCTCCATCTCTTCTTTTACAATATTAAAAATGGCCTCGTAATTAATTACTTGATCTATGGTATTGAGTGGGTTTACATCCTCTATTTCTTCGTTTACCCAAACATCAACTATAAATGTAGCTCCTTTTTCTTTTTCAAAAGGATATAAACCGTGGTAGGCAAAAAACGCTAATCCCTCTAATGCTGTTTGTAATTTCATGAGTATTATTTTTAACTCCCGCCAAAATAACTAATTTCGCACAAGTTTAATCATTCAACCCAAAAACATGAATAACGCAAACGATTTTCACCGCGCCAGTAAGCAAGATTTATTTCAGAATCACGATTATTATTTAATGGATGAACTGCTTACCGAAGAGCATAAGCTCATTCGTTCAACGGTGCGCGATTTTGTCAAAAAAGAAATTTCACCTATTATAGAAGATGCAGCCCAAAAGGCAGCCTTCCCGCATTACTTGATAAAAGGTATGGCAGAGGTAGGTTGTTTTGGAGCCCAGTTGCCTGCAGAATATGGATGTGGTGGTTTAGATTATATCAGCTATGGCATTATCATGCAAGAATTAGAACGCTGCGATTCGGGCATACGCTCCACCGCTTCTGTTCAGGGTAGCTTGGTCATGTATCCAATCTATAAATTTGGTTCAGAAGAACAAAAAAGAAAATACTTGCCTAAGTTGGCTTCTGGTGAAATGATGGGATGTTTTGGATTAACAGAGCCAGATCATGGTTCTAACCCAGGAGGAATGACCACTCATTTTAAAGATGCTGGCGATGGTAAACATGTTATTTTAAACGGTGCTAAAATGTGGATTAGCAAC
>CANHDN010000163.1 GCA_947459415.1 Bacteroidota bacterium | reverse complement strand
GCTAGGTTAAAAACCAATGTTACAAAAATTAATCAAGTGCAACACAACTTTGGCTTTTACCCCAACCCCAGCACAGGTGTTTTATACCCATTAAACCCAAGTGCCTTGGTGCAGGTTTCAGAAATGTACCTTACAGATATGCTGGGCAAAAAGCTCAAAACCTTTAACCCAAACAATACCGAATTATCTATAAACGAACTCCCAGCTGGTATTTACTTACTGCACCTAAAAACACATCAAATGCAGCATTTTTCTCAGAAGATTATAAAGGAGTAAGATTTGAGTGATGAGTTATGAATGAACGCAGGGATTTGCTGTCAATACTGTTCCACCTGTTGTAAGCAATACACCTGCATTCATCTCTAATAGAAATTATTTACTAGACAATTAATTATAAATACTATGAAAAACATAAATAAACTTAAATTCGCTCTAGCACTCATTTCGTGTTTTGCTTTTACCACCTCCCAAGCACAAGTAATCACAAACGGTGGTTTCGAAAATTTGGATTCTATTAGCTATAAAAGATTAAATGGTTTCATCACCAACAACCAAATTGCTTTGAGCAAATTTGGAAATTGGAATACAACTTCAATGCCTGGGAGAAACTCTATCAATGATACTGGTTTTGTACTCAAAAACCTTATTTCTGAAACTGATACCTTAATTGGATTTGTTTCTAATATAGAAAAATTTCCTTTTTCTGAGGCAAGTAAAGGCAGCAGAACAGTGGGACTGAGACAAGACTTTTATAATATTTCAATTCGATATAATTACACGAGTGAAACCAATGATTCAGCTGTTGTAAGGGTAATTTTAAAATACCACCACATAACCTTAAGAAATCTAAGCTTTTCAATTCCCAAATCAACCAATTCAGATTTTGAAAGTAGAATACTTTGGAATGGTATAATTCCAATTGATAGCACACCAACTGATTATGCTTTTTATATTGGAACTTCTAATCCCAATTACCCAGCAAACATTTCTCAAACAAGTGAACTTAAGGTAAAAAGACTTTTTATCGACATTTCCAATTATTTTAATCCTAGCACTCAAATGTTTTACCTTAACCCCATTTCTTGGGTCAGCCATAAGGGTTACCATGCCGGACATAGAGATGCCTATTTGGGTACAGGTGCTTTAGCTTTAAGTGGCTTGCAATTAGAAAATGGAGAGGTAGAACCTTATACAGAACGCAATTACCAAGTAGATAAATTGGGCAATGCTACAGGTGGCGCTGCCTACTCCTTAAATGCAGATACGCTTTTGGGTTTTTATAAATTTAAAGGCAATGCCCAATCGGCTAAGGTGCGCTTAATGCTGCTTAAAAATCAACAAATGATTTTCGATTCGTTTGTTACCATTGCCTCTAATGGCGGAAATTATACCCCATTTATGTTGCCTTTTAACGTGGCCACACAACCCGATACCCTGCGCATGGAAATTATATCTAACAACCCAATACCTACCAATGGAGATACTTTGTTAGTAGATGAAATTCAAATGGCATCGGCTAGGTTAAAAACCAATGTTACAAAAATTAATCAAGTGCAACACAACTTTGGCTTTTACCCCAACCCCAGCACAGGTGTTTTATACCCATTAAACCCAAGTGCCTTGGCGCAGGTTTCAGAAATGTACCTTACAGACATGCTGGGCAAAAAACTCAAAACCTTTAACCCAAACAACACCGAATTATCTATAAACGAACTCCCTGCTGGTATTTATTTTCTGCATCTTCACACAAATTCTCACAAGAATTTTACCCAGAAGATTGTAAAAGAGTAAATTTTGAATGTCGAGTTATGAATGAACGCAGGAATTGGTTTTCATTCATAACTCATCATTCATAACTCATAATTCCTAACTCATAACTCATAATTCATAATTTTTCCCAAACCATTTGCCTATTTTCGTTGACTTCTCCATATTCGCAAGTGAATGGTGAGAAAATGATTGTGTTCAAACAGAATTGAACCTACATTTGCTTGCAAAAAATGAATGTAAAAAGAAATGTCGGTAATAGTTAGTGGTTTAACAAAAATATATGGTTCTCAAAAAGCGCTTGATGGCGTAAGCTTTGAGGTAAAACCGGGCGAAATCCTGGGTTTTTTAGGTCCGAACGGTGCCGGAAAATCTACTACCATGAAAATACTTACGGGGTATTTGCCCCAAAGTGCCGGCAGTGCCAGCGTTTGCGGCTTTGATGTGAACACACAGCCCATGGAAGCCCGCAAAAAAATTGGCTATTTGCCAGAGCTTAATCCTTTGTATACCGATATGTATATCAAAGAATATTTGCTGTTTTCGGCCAGTTTAATGGGCATTACAGGCAAAGAAGCGCATGAAAAAGTAGAGACCATGATAGCCAAAACAGGCTTAACCCTGGAGCGCAAAAAGCAAATTCACCAACTTTCTAAAGGCTACAAACAACGTGTAGGCCTGGCAGCAGCGATGTTGCACAACCCCGAAGTGCTTATTTTGGATGAACCTACTAGCGGTTTAGACCCCAACCAAGTGATTGAAATACGCAACTTGATTAAAGAGATTGGGAAAGATAAAACCGTTATTTTCTCTACACATATTATGCAAGAAGTAGAAGCCATGTGTAGTAGGGTAATTATTATAAATAAAGGAAAATTGGTTGCCAACGATTCTATAGAAACCTTGCAAAAACAACTGCAAAAGGCGTTTACTGTATCAGTAGAATTTAAACAAGATATCGACGAAACGAAGCTAAAAACCATGAAAGGTTTGGTTCAGACCGAACAAAATGGCAAACAATTTAGTTTAAAAGCTACCTATGATATACGCGAAGAATTGGCCCAATTAGCGCAGGCAAATGGCTGGCTGATCCTATCTATGCAATTGGCAGAGAACTCGCTCGAAGATGTATTTCAATCCTTAACCAAATAACCATGCTGAGCATTTATATAAAAGAAATTAGAAGTTTTTTGAGCTCGCTGATTGCCTATGTGGTAATGCTTGTTTTTTTATTGGCCATTGGACTTTTTACTTGGGTTTTGCCCGATTATAACGTGTTTGACTATGGTTATGCCAACCTCGATACGCTGTTTAATATGGCGCCTTGGTTGTTTATCTTTTTAATTTCGGCCATTACCATGCGCAGCCTAAGCGAAGAAAAAAAGAGTGGCACCATTGAAATTATAAGCACCAAACCCATTAGTGATTTGGCTATTATTTTGGGCAAATATTTTGCGGGTTTAAGCATTGTTTTATTTACCCTCTTACCCACCCTCATTTATTATATTACCATTTACCAATTGGGCGCGCCCACAGGTAATTTAGATAGTGGCGCCATTATGGGTTCATACATTGGCTTGTTCTTTTTAAGCGCTTGTTTTGTGGCGGTGGGTATGTTTGCTTCGGCCATTAGCGATAACCAAATTGTATCCTTCATTGCATCTATGTTTTTATGCTTTTTATTTTACAACCTATTTGAGCTCATTGCCGATTTTAAACTCCTTGGAACATGGGATTCTGTAGTAGCTAATTTGGGAATAAACGCCCATTACCAGAGCATTAGCAGAGGCGTTATAGACTCTCGTGATTTGTTCTATTTTATTGGCTTCGACATTATTTTTATTGCGGCAACTAAAACAGTATTTGGAGGTAGAAAATGGTAACAAATTCAAAAAAATACCAATCGGGCAAAAAGCAAGATTTGTTTCAGCTTTTGTTAATTATTGCCATTGTAATTATTGCCAACTTAGCGCTGAACCCATTTTTCTTTAGAATAGACCTTACCAAAGAAAAACGATTCTCATTGAGCAAAGCCAGCATACAATTGGCAGAAAAAGTAGATCAACCTTTTTATGTAAAGGTATACTTGGCAGGCGAATTTCCGGCAGGTTTTAAAAGATTAAGCAGCAGTACCAAAGAAATGTTGGATGAGTTTAGCGCCTATAGCAATGGCAATATTCAATACGAATTTATAGATCCATTTGAAAATGCCGATGCCAAGAAAATGGAAGATATTATTGTAGAGCTTGGTAACAAAGGCTTACAACCCACTAATGTACAAATAAAAAAGGAAGACGAGTTTGCTCAAAAAATTATTATTCCGGGAGCCATTGCGTATTATAAAACGAAAGAATTTCCCATCAATTTATTGAAAAACCAATTTGGTCAAAATCCGGAAGAAGTTATCAATAGCTCCATCGAATTATTAGAATACGAGATTGCCAATACCCTGCGCAAAGCCACCCAAGAAAAAACTAAAAAAATTGCCATCATAGAAGACCATGGCGAACTAGGCCGATGGGATTTGGCAGAAGCACAAGCCATGTTGGGCCAATATTACGAAGTAGAAAGATTGCCCTTATCTATCCAAGTTCCGCAGCGCTTATTTGATTTTGCAGGAATTATTATTGCTAAACCCACCCAAGAAATAAGCGAGTTTG
>CANHDN010000162.1 GCA_947459415.1 Bacteroidota bacterium | reverse complement strand
TTTTCGCACTCCCAAAAATCTGAAATTATGTTCGAAAATTTAAGTGGTAAAATAGAAAAAGCCTTTAAAACCCTTAAGGGTCAGGGTAAGATTAGTGAAATTAACGTAGCCGAAACCGTGAAGGAAATTCGTAAAGCGTTAATAGATGCCGACGTAAATTTTAAAATAGCCAAGCAATTTACCGATACGGTTAAAGAAAAGGCTTTGGGTCAGAACGTTCTCACAAGTGTTTCACCAGGTCAGTTAATGGTTAAAATTGTTAACGACGAATTGGTTCAGTTGTTAGGAGGAAAAACCGAAGAATTAGATTTAAGTGCTAAGCCAAGTATTATATTAATGGCAGGTTTACAGGGTAGTGGTAAAACCACGCATACTGCTAAACTAGCTAATTTTATAAAGAAAAAAGGACGTACCGTGATGATGGCTGCTTGCGATGTGTATCGTCCGGCTGCTATAGAACAATTAAAGGTGTTGGGTCAGCAAATAGATGTACCTGTATTTTTTGAAGAAGGAAATAATAACCCCGTAAAAATTGCTGAAAATGCGCTCAAGGCAGCCAAGGAAGCTAATATAAGCGTGCTAATTGTGGATACAGCTGGTCGTTTAAGTGTAGACGAACAAATGATGGCGGAAATTGGCAATATTAAAAAAGCCCTGAACCCAAAAGAAATTTTATTTGTAGTAGATGCCATGACGGGGCAGGATGCTGTGAATACTGCCAAGGCATTTAATGATGTATTAGATTTTAGTGGTGTTATTTTAACTAAATTAGATGGTGATACCCGAGGTGGAGCTGCCTTAACTATTAAAACAGTAGTTAATAAACCCATTAAATTTATGGGTATGGGCGAGAAGATGGAAGCCCTGGATACCTTCCACCCAGATAGGATGGCGCAGCGAATTTTAGGGATGGGAGATATTGTGAGTTTGGTAGAACGCGCGCAAGAAGTTTTTAATGAAGAAGAGGCAGAAAAGATTCAGAAAAAACTACTTAAAGACCAATTTACCTTTGAAGATTTTTATACCCAAATTCAGCAAATAAAGAAAATGGGTAACCTCAAAGACTTAATGGGTATGATACCTGGAGTTGGAAAAGCAGTGAAAGATTTAGACATTAGCGACGATGCATTCAAAGGCATTGAAGCCATTATTAATTCAATGACACCAGCAGAACGTAAAACCCCTGATATTATTAATGGACAGCGTAGAAAACGCATTGCCAATGGTAGTGGTACCGATATTCAGCAAGTGAATCAACTTTTGAAGCAATTTGATGAAATGCGGAAAATGATGAAAAGCATTGGTAAATTGCAAGGAGCTGGAAGAAGCTTAAAAGGATTACCCTTTGGTAGGTAGTCTTTACTCTACTTTTAGCTGATATTCCATTCTGGTTTGAATACCCTGGTGTTGCATGGCTTTTTTGAAGTCTTGGTAATGCGCATAATTAGCACCTAATTCTCTCTTCAACAAAGCGCTGCTTGCTTGGTTACCCAATGAACCTAATAATTCCTGAAAAGGATCTTTTAACTCAGGTAAATTGACACATCTGTATTCGCTTAGCTTAGCTTTATTTGCCGCAATTTCAATGGCTTTATCCAATCCGCCTAACTCGTCAACTAAGCCAATTTTCTTGGCATCAATGCCGCTCCAAACCCTGCCTTGTGCAATTTCTTCAACCTGTTCTTTGCTTAGCTTTCTTCCATCTGCTACCCGCGATATAAAGTTATCATACACCCTATCTACGCCACGTTGAACAACTAATCGTTCTGCCTCATTGAGGGGTCTGTCTGGGCTTCCTAAGTCTGCAAATTCGCCAAACTTAACAGATTCTATTTTTACCCCCAGTTTATTATTTAACAGATCTTGGGCATTAATTAACATGCCAAATACACCAATAGATCCTGTAATAGTATTGGGTTGAGCCAAAATTCGATCTGCAGGCGCAGCAATGTAATAGCCTCCACTGGCAGCTACATCTCCCATTGAAACAATGACTGGTTTTTTAGCCTTACACAAACTCACTTCTCTCCAAATAATATCGCTGGCCAAGGCGCTTCCACCCGGGGAGTTTATGCGCAACACAAGTGCCTTGTAGCTCTCATCTTCCCTCACTTTTTTAATGGCTTCAGCCATTCGGTCTGAACCAATACTTTGATCGTCTCCCTCGCCACCATTTATATCTCCAACACAATATAAGACAGCAATTTTATTATCTGAAACAGAGGTGTTGCCACTTACTAAATTAAATTTGGCCATATTGATATAATTGATTTTTTCTGAATCTGCTAAACTCAATTTAGCCTTTAACTCTTTCTCAATTTCATCTTCATATTTTACACCATCTATTACCTTTAATTTTACTGCATCTGCTGAACTTTGCACCTGTAATTCATCTACTATGCTTCGCATTTTTACTGCATCAATTTTTCTGCTCTTGGCAATATCTGTTATAAATTGATTGTATAAACTTCCTAAGTAGGCTTCAATCTGACTTCTATTCTCTGCGCTCATACTGCTCGCTATAAAAGGTTCACCGGCAGATTTATATTTGCCATGACGAATCAATTGCGGTTCAACACCAATCTTATCAAACATTCCTTTTAAATATACCACCTGCTGCGAAAATCCATTTAATAAAATCTCGCCGGTTGGATTTAAATAGATTTTATCTGCTACAGAAGCCACATAATAGCTGTGTTCATCCATAATTTCTGCGTAGGCAATAATAAACTTCCCAGATGTTTTAAAATCTATTAACGCATTTCTTATTTCTGCCAAGGTAGCATAGCTGTTAGGAGATACTTCAGCACCAATATAAATTCCTTTAACCTGTGCATTATCTTTAGCCTTTCTGATATTTTTTATTATTTCTGTTAAGCCCATGGCCTTACCTTTTTCTAAGCCTGGAATGCTCATAAAATCAAAAGGATTATTTAAGGTTCTCTCTGGAATTACATAGTTTAGGTTCAGCCTAAGTACAGAATTATCTTTGATATTCACGGTACCATCCTCACCGTCTCCACTTGTTATCCCAGCAACGATACCTATTATTAGAAACAGCAATACAAAACTTCCAATAAGGAAACCAAATAAACTAGCGAAGAGCATTTTAAAAAATTGTTTCATGGATCTGTTATTTTATGGATGCGAATTTAAACTCAATTTTACAGATTCTGTTTTTTTTGTTTTGAAAGGCTTGATTGTGGCCTAATCGGATAAAATCATTTGCGACTATCTGTCTTTATAAGTATGTTCGTGGCATGCGTAATCCAAATTTAGATCCGGATGATTTGAACTTGTCTCCTACAGATAAAGACATTGAGCGCGTGCTAAGACCACGCAATTTTGATGATTTTACGGGGCAAGAAAAGATTATTGAAAATTTAAAAGTGTTTGTTGCGGCTGCGCGCCAAAGAGGCGAGGCTTTAGACCATGTATTATTGCATGGCCCTCCTGGTTTGGGTAAAACTACCTTGGCCAATATTATTGCCAATGAATTAAAGAGTGGATTTAAAACAACCAGTGGTCCGGTGCTAGAGAAGCCTGGAGATTTAGCAGGACTATTAACCAATTTAGAAGAAGGGGATGTGTTATTTATTGATGAAATTCATAGGTTAAGTCCGGTGGTGGAAGAATTCTTATACTCTGCGATGGAAGATTATAAGATAGACATTATGATTGATAGCGGCCCCAATGCACGCAGCATTCAAATAGAGGTAGCGCCTTTTACTTTAATTGGTGCAACCACCCGCAGCGGATTATTAACGGCACCTTTGCGTGCAAGATTTGGAATTAATGCGCGTCTTCAATATTATGATAAAGCCTTAATGAAAACCATTATTGGCAGGTCTGCAGATATTTTAAAGTCTTTCATAGATGAGGAAGCAGCCTATGAAATAGCGCGCCGTAGTAGAGGAACTCCCAGAATTGGGAATGCTTTATTAAGGAGAACTAGGGATTTTGCACAAATAAAAGGAGATGGTATTATTAATATACAAATTGCCCAATTTGCTTTAGATGCTTTAAACGTAGATGAAGAGGGATTAGACGAAATGGATACGCGTATATTAAAGACCATGATTGATAAGTTTAAAGGTGGGCCGGTTGGCCTAAATACCATAGCTACAGCCATTGGCGAAGATGCAGGTACCATTGAAGAAGTGTATGAACCTTATTTAATCCAAGAGGGATTTATGTCTCGTACGCCACGGGGGAGGGAAGTAACAGATAAGGCATATAAGCATTTGGGGCTGGGTCCTAGTTACCGAAATAGCCTGTTTTAAACTTAAGATGAGCTGTCCTGTTGGGTGTATTATAACTTTTCTCAATTCAGAACTAAGCAGTTACAGGCATGCTATAAAATATATTTGCTGATAATAAAAAAGTCTTTAGTTTTGCAGCCCCTTAGAGAGAGAGCGAAAGAGGAGATTAGGGAAAAAAAGTTCTAGTATTAAAAGCCAAAGGGAAAACGAT
>CANHDN010000161.1 GCA_947459415.1 Bacteroidota bacterium | reverse complement strand
TCTACTTCTATTTTAAGTGGTGCCTTGGCCGCCTTGTTAATAGACGGAGTAGACCCCAATACAGGCAAGTTGGCTGGCTTTACTTTTCAATTTACTTGGCATATTCCCAAGTGGCAAATCTGGGAAATTTTCTTGTTAGATGCCTGCACCTATTTTATGGCAAGTATCCTCATAGCGGGTATCAAATATAAACCTGTCCATGTCTTTAATCCAGAATTGGGTTCCATATTTAAGCGCGTAAAAACCGGATTTTCTTACCTTAAAGAAAATAAAGCACTGCTTATTTTTGGATTGTTTTCGTATGCAGTTTTTGCAGCCTTATTGGTATGTATCCATTCTTTATTGCCCATCTATGTAGAAAAGCACCTGCACCAAGATGGCTCTGTATTTGCTACTGCAGATTTAATTTATGCCATTGGTGCTTTGGGTGCAGGTATGTTTGTAGGTAGCGTATTTCGCTCCAACCAAACCATACTTGCTATTGTTATTTTAACAGGCTTGGCAGCCGTTCTTTTCTTTTGGGCATTTATAGCTGCTCAAGTATGGGTCATTTATGTTTTTTGTTTGTTGCTTGGTTTTAGTAATGCAGGCATACGCGTGTTGCGTTTAACTTATTTTTTTCAGCACATACCCAACGAAATTATGGGTCGTGTGAACAGTATTTTTAACATGAGTAATGTGCTCATGCGTACCTTGTTTATATTTCTTTTCTCATTGCCTTTCTTTACCAATAGCAGCGATATTGTTTGGGCCTTCTTTATATTATCTATTTTTTTAGCCTTTTCAGCTTTGGTTTTAATGAAACAGTTTTTAGTAAAAAAATAAATATATTTACTCCCAAATGAACAGCATAGCAGACACATTAAAAGCAGAAATTATTCAGCGCAGTAGCGCTCCTTTCTTGTGGGATGTGGTGCTCATCGATAGCCGAAAACTGCGTATGGTAGATAAGGCTGTTTTTGTTGCCATCAAAGGACTTAGGCAAGATAGTCACGCGTATTTGCAAGAAGTTTACCAAGCTGGTGTCAGAAATTTTATCATAGAACAAGACGCCCTCGCTCAAGTCTCAATTGCTGATCTTAAAGAGGCTAATATTTTAGCAGTGCAAAGTGGAACAGCTGCCTTGCAAGCATTGGCCACCTTGCACAGAAATCAATTTACTTACCCCGTATTAGCCATTACAGGCAGTAACGGAAAAACCATTGTAAAAGAATGGTTGGCACATCTCTTAAAATCGCAAGAAGCCATCGTAAAAAATCCTAAATCATATAATTCACAGGTGGGTGTTCCGCTTTCTGTGTTGCATATGAGCAAACAGCATACCTTGGGTATTTTTGAAGCAGGAATTTCTGAACCATCAGAAATGAAAAACCTTGCACCTATTTTGCAGCCAAGCATTGGAATCTTTACCTTATTGGGTTCAGCGCATAGTGAAGGTTTTACTTCTAACCTGCATAAAATTCAAGAAAAAGCCATGCTGTTTACTACCTGTAAACAGGTCTTATTTGGGTCAGACCAAGCAGAAGTAAATAGCTTTTTTAGCGGCCTGAACCAAGACTTACAACAGCAACATGCACCAAAAAAATATTTCAATTGGTCTAACCACGATTCGGCAGCAGATTTTTATATACCGGTAGAAACAGGCAAACAACAAACGGTATTGCATTACCAAGACATCCGTTGCAGCATTCCATTTACAGATGCGGCAGCTATTTGGAATGCCAGCACTTGTTTGGCTTTTTTAGCCATGCAGGCTTATGACCTGGCACAACTTGCTCCCAATTTTTTAGACTTACCTGTGCTCGATATGCGCCTCCAGCTCAAAGAAGCGCAGCAAAATTGTATACTGATTAATGATAGTTACAGTGCAGATTTGGGTTCGCTCCGCATTGCTTTAGAGTTTTTAGATGAACATGCCGGTGGCCTCAGTAAAACACTTATTTTGAGCGATTTTTTAGAGAGTGGTTTAACAGAAACCGAGCTATATACGGCTATTGCAGACATGCTTCAGGCTCATCAAATAGATTGTTTCATAGGTATTGGTTCTGCCCTCTGCAGCAAGCAATCTTTGTTTTCTCAACAGCAGGTATTTTTCTTTGAAAGCACCACAGACTTTATTCAACAATTCTCTTTTAGCTTCTTTCATCAGCAAGCTATTCTGCTCAAGGGAGCGCGCAGCTTTGCCTTTGAGCGCATTGGCAAGTTGTTAGAGAAAAAAGCCCATCAAACCGTATTTGAAATAAACTTAAATGCCCTGGTAAATAATTTACATGTATACCGGTCTTTGCTTAATCCCAAGGTAAAGGTAATGGCCATGGTAAAGGCATTTAGTTATGGGGCGGGTAGTTATGAAATTGCGCGGGTATTAAGTGCCAATCGGGTAGATTACCTCACGGTTGCCTATACAGACGAAGGTGTGGTGCTTAGAAAGGCAGGTATTAATACGCCTATCATGGTCATGAATCCAGAGCCTCAAAGTTTTGATTTGCTTACGCAATATAAGCTTGAGCCAGAAATGTACCACTTCGAAATTTTAGAGGCATTTATACAAGCACTCAATGGAGAAGAAGCAGCTATTCACCTAGAGTTAGATTCTGGCATGAAGCGATTGGGTTTTGATACCCACGAAATTCCTGCGCTGATCGCTTTGTTGCATCAACATCCAAACATTCATATTCAATCTGTATTTACCCATTTGGCAGCCAGCGAAGATCCAAGCCACGATGCCTTTACCCATGAGCAAATTCAAATTTTTAAACAAAACTGTGATACGCTCTCAGCGGCTTTCCACTATCCAATTTTAAAACATTGTTTAAATTCTGGAGGCATTGCGCGTTTTCCAGATGCACAGTTAGACATGGTGCGCCTGGGCATTGGCTTATATGGGGTAAATCCGGCACCCAATTCATTGCCCTTGCAGGCAATTGGAACGCTTAAAACCTTGGTATCTCAAGTACGACATATTTCTGCCAAAGAAAGCATTGGCTATGGCAGAAAAGGCAAGCTCGCAACAGACGGTAAAATAGCCATTGTTGCCATAGGGTACGCAGATGGATTAGATAGAAAGTTAAGCAATGGGGTAGGGTCTATGTTAGTAAACGGTAAACTGGCGCCTATTGTAGGAAATATCTGCATGGATATGACCATGCTAGATGTAACTCATATAGATTGTAAGCCCGGAGACGAGGTTATTGTATTTGGCGAACAACCCAGCATCCATCAACTGAGCGCACAAATTGGCAGCATTCCCTACGAGATTTTAACGGGAGTTTCGCAGCGTGTAAAAAGGGTTTATTTTTATGAATAAGCTTTTCTTAATAAGCTGCCTGTTTTTATGTTCTTGCAAGCAATCATCCTTTATTATTAGTACTACCAGTCAGCAGGCTTATGCTCCAACTAGCCCCTTGGGCACCCTCATTTTTGTACAAAGCACAGATATCATAGCAAGTAGAATAGCCCAAGATCAATTTGTGCGTATTTGGAAATATCCTGCCAAGCAAGCCTATGTATTCATGAATAAATCTTATATAGATTCCCTTTCTTGGCCAAGGTATCAATCTGCTTTGTTGGGTCAACAAATAGCTTATATGCTATGTATTCGAATCCAAGAAAATCCTGAACCAAACGCAGATTCAACTTTTCTTGAAGCCTATGAAAAGCACTTTTCTAAGCTCATGTATCATCCAGTTTATGCCTATACCAAGCCGCATGCTTTTGTTGATTTTTCTGTTTTTGAAGTAGCTTCAGGCGCGCTCATTTGGCAAGCTCAATCTGGGCAAATGCCTCTAAAAAAACTAGCTACCTATTTGCAAGAATCTTACCCACAGATACAGCGCGCTTTAGAAAAAGCAAATTATTTTTCTATCAAATAATCAAAGCGATAGTGGGCATAAGGTTGCCAAGCTTCTTGTTCTTGCAAGTGGCCTTTAACCCCCAATTCTTTGCAGATTTGATCTAATTCTGCCGGGTGCCAAAATTTGCCCATATCCTGCTGCTTTTGTATTTTTTGCTTCAGATAGTGTAAGTATTTTTTAGGCGAATGATAATAGCTAAAAAACTTTCGTTGATCGCAGATATCACCAATTAAAATTAAAGCACCTGGTTTGGCATGAGCCAACAAATTTGCGATTACTTTTTTACCATATTCATAGGTTTCAAAGTATTGAAAAGAAAAATATAAAAGAACCTTGTCAAAAGATTGGTTCAAGGCAACATGAGCAGCATCGGCCACATGCAAGGAAATACGCCCTGCAGTCTTTTTGTTAGCTTCTTCAATGAGTTTCTCTGAAAAGTCTACGCCCACCACTTCCTGGCAATAGGGCAGAAGTAGCTCCGATAACTGGGCATTGCCACAGCAAACATCTAAGAGGCTATCACTGGGTTTTACATGCAATTGGGTTTGTATCTGTTTGGCTATTTTTTCTAATACTCGCTCATCTAGCGGTTTCCCGGCCATAATTCTGCCTACCTGAGCGGCCTCTTCAGAAGCACTGGCTTTGTTGTTCCAAAATTGTTTCCAGTTCATTTTGTTTTAGCGTGAAGAGTTAGGAATTAAGAGTTAAGAGTTAAGAATT
>CANHDN010000160.1 GCA_947459415.1 Bacteroidota bacterium | reverse complement strand
ATGCCTCTAATCAGATTTAGAATGTGTTGACCGGTATTTCCCCAATCTATTTGGCAATGTGATTTAAAGATTTTTGGGGCTAGTTTTTGGCTATCACTGGCTTGTGGCGTTCCTTGAGTTTTGCCCTGCTTAATGAGTGCTAGCGATTGCAACATGAGCAATGCGCCCAAATTCATCAGTGTATCGTGAAGCTCACCGGCAGTAGTGTCTGATCCAATTTTGCAGGAGGCACTGAGTAGTATATCACCTGTATCAATCTCATGTTTTAGGAAGAAAGTACTCACGCCACTCACTGCCTCACCTCTGATAATGGCCCAGTTAATGGGTGCTGCACCGCGATAATCGGGTAGGAGTGAGGCATGCAGATTGATAGTGCCAAGAGCAGGCATATTCCATACGATTTCTGGCAACATCCTAAAGGCAATTACAACTTGCAAATCGGCCTTAAAACTACGCAGCTCTTCAATAAACTCAGGATTACGCAATTTCTCGGGTTGTAGAACCGGAATGTTCTGCGAAACCGCATATTGTTTAACGGGCGATTGCTGCAATTTCATACCCCTGCCTGCAGGTTTATCTGGCATGGTAACAACCGCTACCACCTCATGCTTTGCCTCAACCATAGCTTTAAGAGAAGCAACTGCAAAATCGGGAGTTCCAAGAAAAATTATTCGCATCGTTTAGTTTTTTTGAATAGCGTGGTTAGAATCTAGAGTCCAGAATCCAGAGTCCAGAATCCAGAATTCAGAGACCAGAATGATAAAAACTCATTTCTCGTCTCTCGCATCTCGGCTCTCGTTTCTAAAAAGTCTGGACTCTGGATTCTGGATTCTCGTTTCTATATCCCCAATTCTTTCAATAGGTTTTGTGCTTTGGCTACTTTTTGAACGGTCCATAATACATAGCGAATATCTACGGCAACGCTTCTACTGTAGGCTTCGTTCCAGGCGTAATCATTGATGGTGGCGGTATAGGCTCTATCAAAATTAACACCTACCAGGTCTCCGTTTTCATCTAAAACCGGACTACCACTGTTTCCACCGGTTGTATCTAGGTTATATAAAAAGTTAACCGGCAAGTCTTGTAAATCTGGGTGAATAAAATTACCCAAGTCTTTGGCGGCATATAAGTCTTTAATAATTTGAAGCAATTCAAAATCTTTTCCATCTTCCTTTTCAATCACACCTGCTAGGGTTGTAAAAGGCTTGTTGTATTCGCCATCGTTAGGATAATAGCCTCTAACATAACCATAGGTAAAACGCAAGGTTGCGTTGGCATCTGGAATAAATTGTTTTTGTTTAAACGCATTTTTTGCGTCGGCATAACGACCCAACAAGGCATTCATTTTACCTTCGCGCACGCGATCTAAGGCATCAAACGCATTCATTTCTACATTTATTTCTCCGGCTAAAACAGTTAGTCCGTCTTTTATTTTACTGAACCCATCACCACTATCGGCTAAAATTTTAAGCATATAATCTTTATCAGACACTTTGGTTTTAGCAAACAATTGTGAGATGCAATTTCTTCTGGCTTCTTCGCTTGTATATTTTTTGTAGAAAGCTTCCACCGCTGCCACTTTGTTTTGTGCATCATATTGATGTGCATCTTCAAACATTTTTAAGATGGCATCTATTTCAATAGAAGGGTCCATTTGAGCGTGCACGCGGGTAAAAATTCCTTTTAGTTTTGGTACTTGTGTGCTTAAGAAACTTTGTTTATCAGATTTGTTTTTGATTGGAATATAATTGGCTTTAAAATTATCTATGGCTGCTGCCATTTGTAAGGTAGGTGATACATTATACAGGTAATCAAAAAACAAATTTCTGTTGGCTTGGGTGATAATTTCTTTATACAAGTTGTTGATGGTTGGCACCACATCGCCAAATTGCGCTTTAAGTTTAGGGTCAGCCTCTATAAACTTTTGCATGTCTTGTTCTTCTGCAAATTTCTTCTGGGTTAGGCCAACCCTTCTAAATCCTTGTAATTTGCCTTTGTAATTCTTAGTAACATTGGCCAATGATTTAATTTTACCTGCATACTTAATCTGAAGGGCTTCATTATTTTTACCTAGTTCCTCCATTTTATTAATTTGCCAATCGTACAGGTTGCTTACATATTTTAGCATGTATTCTTCGTGGTATTGGTAGAAAGAGGCAGGCTGATTTCTGAAGGTTCTTCCTGGATATCCAAGGATAAAAACGAAATCATTTTCTTTGATTCCTTTGGTATTAATTTTTAAGAATTTTTTAGGTTTAAACGGAACATTGTTTGCGCTGTATTCGGCCGCCGAACCATCGGGTGCAACATAAGCCCTGAGGAAGGCAAAATCTCCGCTGTGGCGCGGCCAAACCCAATTGTCTTTTTCGCCCCCATATTCGCCAATGCTGCGCGCTGGTACATACACAATGCGCACATCTTTAAGCATTTGATACCTAAAAAGAACATATGTTTTACCGGTAAACATTTCCGAGATTTCGCATTGTAAACCTGGATTTTGCTTATTTTCTTGCTCACTTATTTTTTTGGTATTGGCTGCAATTATTTTTAGTCGCTCAACTGGGTCGTTGGTACTTTGTGTTCCCATTAAAACCTCGCTCGAAACATCGCTATAACTGGCGGTAATTTTGCAAACTAAACCTTTAGCTTGTGCTTCTTGTTCTTTGTGATGAGCTAAAAATCCATCGCGCATATAATTGTTTTGAACCGTACTCATGGCTGCCACAAATCCAAAGGCACAATGGTGATTGGTTACTATAAGTCCGTCGTTAGAAATAAAAGATCCCGTACAACCGCCCACGCGAACAATGGCATCGATGGTACTAACACCACTCGGGTTATATAGATCGATAGGTGCCATTTTAAGACCTGCTTTTTTGAGGTCAATGTTTTTCATTTCAGAAAGCGGAAACATGCCTTCATCGGCCTTATGACTTTGAAACATAAAGCCCAGACCCACCAATACAGCTGTAAAAAGAAATTTTTTCATACGCGGCGAAAGTAGTGAAAAAAGTCGATAGTGCATAGACTAGGGTCGATAGTTTTTGGTTGTTCGTAGCGACACACAGCCTTGTGTCGCTACGATGTTATTATTCCTTCACCAATTTTCCTGTTTTTACCACATGGGCATCAATGATTATTTGATATAGATACATCCCGCTGCTGTGTCCATCGAGATTCATTTTAACCAAACCTTTGGCGTTTTTGATATTGGTTTTTTGTATGGTTTGACCCAAATAATTCATCAAAATAATTTCACCATTTTCGTATGCTTGCGGTATATCGTAAACAAAACTAATCTCATTTTTTATAGGATTAGGAAAGCTTTGTATGGTTATTTCTTTTGCTAATTGGGCTGAACCAATTTTCTCAGTCTTTTCTTTTTCTTCAAGTTTCTTAGCATACGAATACGCAATTAGTCCGCTAGAGTCTACGCGTATGGTATCGCAAACAGAAAATGTTCCGCACAAATTGGTAGCACTTAAACAAACAATATAGCTGCTATCAAAAAATGGAAAAATATGTATAGGATTTAATTGGGTACTCGTTTGTCCATCTCCAAAATCCCACAGGTATTGGGTGCTATAATCTATTGGCTCACTTTGATTGCTAAAATACAAGGTTGAATCTATCTGAAATTGCACAAAAAACTGCGGCTGTATGTTTTGTTGCACCCAAATATTCACCTGGTCGTATTCTACCTTACCCACATTATTATCTATAACCGTAATTTTATACATGCTAGGTCTGGATAGTGTATCTGTAGCTTTAATTTGGTCTGTATAATGCGTTAACACACTCCAATTAGAATTTACATATTTCTCCCAAGTAGCATTCATAGAAACAGTACTTGTTTGGTAAATATCATGGTCGTACTGGTTTAAAAAATCCACAAAACAAGTAGGGTCGTATAAACTATTTGAACCTATGTAGCTACCTAATGTTCCGCTATTGTTTACACCCGATACAAATAGATTAAAAGCGGCCTCAAAATCATAGGTATTAGAAAAAGCTTCTAGATAGGCTGCATACCAAGGTTCTTGGTAAAATTGTCCGCGGTTTAAAGTACTTAGGAAAGTGCTGTAATTTACACAACTATTTAAAGCCGATTTACCTGCATCACTCAAAAGGTAAACAGAGAGTTTAGAAAAGAAATTGATATCAATTCCCAATCGCTCATTTATTTCTTCTAATACCAAATGATTTTCATAGAACTGATATCCTAAAAACAAACTGGCATCAAATGAAGTGCCCAGAATTACACTTTCACCCGCACAAATGGTATCTGCCAAACCTGCAAAAGCCAAACTATTGTGTTTTACAAATAAGGTATCGTGCGCCTCGCAACTTCCTTTAAAGGCAGATAATACATAGGTTACGGTATCGCCTGGGGTAGCAATTGGGTTTAGTATATATGGGTTATCTAGGTCGGTGGTAGGACTCCAAGTATAATAATCTGCATTGCCCACAAAGCCTTGTAATTGCAAGGCACTTGGTCCGAGCGGGTTAGAATACACACCCGCCGTACTAGCCAAAATAACTGCACCCGGTTGTATGTTTACTGTATCCCAACTGGTATTAGACTCTCCGCACCAACCATATTGCGTGAGGCTTACCGCATATTTAAAGCCGCCCTGCCATT
>CANHDN010000159.1 GCA_947459415.1 Bacteroidota bacterium | reverse complement strand
TAATAAAGCACGTCTTTTTCCTACTAATTTCACCAAGTTTAACTCCGCAGAGAAATCCTTTTTGTTGGCTTTTAAGTGTTCAGTAATGTGGTTGATCCTCTCTGTAAACAGAGCGATCTGACTCTCAGCCGAACCTGTGTCTGTTTTAGACTTGGCTCTACCGTGTGCTTCGAAGATTGATTGCTTCTTCTCGGTTGTCAAATGCATGATTTATACTATTTAATTGTTTAATGAGCTGCAAAAATATACTAAAAATTCAAATTTCCATGCCTATTGCTCATTTTTTGCTTTTAAAACTTGGTTTGATCCAAAAAATAGCCAAAGGCCTTTCCTAAACTCATTAATTCTCCAATCATCTTAAACCCATATTTGGGATCTCCATGACTAATTAATTGGGATACCTCCAAACGCACTTGCGGGTTGTGCTTCTTGAGCAAATGATACAGCAAAACAGATTGAGAAACCGGTATTACATCATCCTCTTTTCCGTGAATAATAGACACCTTACAGCTTATTTGATGGGCATGCAGCGAAACATCCAAGCGATTTTTCCACGTGTCAAAATCTGGAATTTTTTTCCAAGCCCTCAGCAAGGTTTCTTCTCTGAACTTACTATCTTGTAAAAGCCTAGCATACAGTTCTTTTGTTTCAGGACTAGTTTTTTGCAACAAGGCAGGCAATTGGGCTTGCTTTCTTTTTAAGCCATTGTCTTCTAACGCAGTTTGTATTAATGCTTCCAAATCTGGACGCACGCCGAGCTCGTATTTCAAAAAATTTTTAAATAAAATATGCATTCCATAATCATCTGTTTGATTTGGGTTGCTCAAGGCAAACTGTATGGTAGTCTCAAAATCTGTGTAAGCTCCTAATAAACAAAGAGAAGCCGCTGTATTTTTTGGCAACTCTGCCAACGCTAAGGCAGCAATACCGCCTGTAAAGGAAGGCGCAAAAATGGCTGGCACAAAGCCATTTGGGTTCATTTCTGGATGACTGGCTATGGTTAGAATGGCATTTTTTAATTCATCAATGGCATTGGGATGAATGCACAAGGCATCTATGGTATTAATTTGGGGCGTTAGCACCCGATAACCCATGCGTGCATAGGCATGATTCATGGCGGCAACACGCTTATCTCTGTAACCTTGCATGGCAAAGCCAGTTAAGGTAATGATGAGGCCTTTTTCTTTCTTTTTGGGAGGATACACCAATACAGGAATTGGGCCCGCTGGTCCTTGTAAAAGCACTTCTTCGCCTAAGCTATCTTTTTTAAAAACAGCGGTATATAAAATAAATTGTAAGCCTGACCCTAACACGTTTAATCAATTTTATGATGGGATGAAATCACTCATCAAATGTACCTATTTCTCATCAAGAAATCATTAAGCTTAAGCTAATTGGCATAAAATTGAAATAGATTTTAAAGAAGTTATCGCAAAAAAAAAGAGAAATACTTGTTCAGTATTTCTCTTTTAATGTAGCCCGTAGGGGAATCGAACCCCTCTTTAAAGAATGAAAATCTTTTGTCCTAACCGATAGACGAACGGGCCATTTCGTTTTTGGGTTGGCAAAAGTAGTAATATTTTATTTGAATACAAGTTTTTTTCAAAAAAATTTAAGCCATCCATTATTTTGGAAATAAATCTGAACACTAAAAAGCAAAAAAAATCCCTAGCTTTGCCAGCGGAAGGTCGGTGTACTATTTGAAAAAATTAATACCAATTTTTAACCGGCTCAACCACCCATCAAAATCAGGCTTTTTTACCTTCGAGGGATTTTTGGTTTTACCAAAGACATTAGAAGATTGCGATACCCGTGGAGGCTAAATCCTATTTATTTACGGATTTTATCAAAGGCCGACCTTCCTTTTTAATTCTCTATTTATTTAGAAAAAATTTATCTTTGCCAGATTAAACAATTATCTTATCTATGAAAATAGGAATCAATGGATTCGGCCGCATTGGTCGCTTGGTGTTTAGGGCAGCCATCAATAACCCTAAAGTTGAAATCGTTGGAATCAATGATTTAATTGATGTAGACTACATGGCTTACATGTTAAAATATGACTCTACACACGGAAGATTTAATGGTGATATTGCTATTGAAGGCGGACATTTAGTAGTAAATGGAAAAAAAATTAGGGTAACAGCAGAAAGAGATCCAGGAAATTTAAAATGGGATGAAGTAGGTGCAGAATATGTAGTTGAATCTACCGGCTTATTCTTAACATTAGACACCGCTGCCAAGCACATTGCTGCTGGTGCTAAGCGTGTTATCATGAGCGCTCCTGCCAAAGATGATACCCCAACTTTTGTAATGGGTGTGAACCATACTAAGTATACTGCAGATATGACCATCGTTTCAAATGCTTCATGCACTACCAACTGTTTGGCTCCTATTGCCAAGGTATTAAATGATAATTTTGGAATTCTAGAGGGTTTAATGACCACTGTACATGCCGTAACTGCTACCCAAAAAACGGTGGATAGCCCATCTGCTAAAGATTGGAGAGGTGGCCGTGGTGCTTACCAAAACATCATCCCTTCTAGCACTGGCGCTGCTAAAGCAGTAGGTTTAGTTATTCCAGAATTAAAAGGTAAATTAACTGGTATGAGTTTCCGTGTTCCTACTCCAGATGTTTCTGTGGTAGATTTAACCTGTCGTTTAGAAAAAGGCGCCAGCTACGAAACCATTAAAGCTGCTATGAAAGCTGCATCAGAAAATGAAATGAAAGGTATTTTAGGATATACCGAAGACGAAGTAGTAAGTAACGACTTCTTAGGTGATTCACGCACTTCTATTTTTGATGCCAAAGCAGGTATCTCCTTAAACGATAACTTTGTAAAAGTTGTTTCTTGGTACGATAACGAATGGGGCTATTCAAACAAAGTGGTAGATTTAATTTGCCACATGGATACCGTAAAATAATTTATAAAGGCCTCGTTCGCGAGGCCTTTTTTTTTGTGCATCCAGCATTTATTCACAAATCTGGCACCACTTTTGATTTGATGAAAACATTATTAAATTTACCAACTTTAAAACACACTAGTATGAGATTAAATTTATCTTCCCTGATACGTTCAGGAGCAATTTTAATGGCAATAGCCGTAATTGGATCGGCTTGTAAATCTAAGAAAAACGCTTCCACACCCATCGAAAAAACTACAGGCGCCGTTGAAATAACTGTACCTTTTAGCAGCAAGGAGTATTATAGCGATAAAGAAAATTTCCGTGCTAAGAGCAGTGGAAGTAGCCCAGATTTGCAAACTGCCAAAAAAATTGCCCTACAAAATGCCAAAAGCGAAATGGCTGGTTTAATCCAAACTACGGTTAAAAAGGTAACAGACCAGTATACCCAACAACGCACCATTGATAACAAAACTGAGTTTAACAATAAGTTCGAAGAATTGGCGCGCGAAGTAACCAACCAAGAATTAGTGGATGTAAGGGTTATTGGAGAAAAATTATTTAAAGAGCCAAACAATAGCTTTACTTATTGGGTATCTATTGAAGCCAATAAACAAGCCGTATTAAATGGCATTAACAAGGCTATTGGTAATAATCAAAAGCTTTCTCAAGACTACGACAAAAAGAAATTTGAAGAGGTTTTTAATTCCGAAATGGACAAATTAGCTAAAGAAAGAGGCGGAAACTAATTAATAGGTTCAAACAAAAAGTGCAATACAAACTTGAGGCTTGTATTGCACTTTTATTTTAAAAACACCCATGAAAAAAAATTGGCTTTTCATTTTTTTGTTTGGTGCAGTGCTGCTGCAGTTGGCTTGCCATTCTATCCAGCATACTGCAACTAACAAGAAACAGCCAGATTGGGTATTGCAAAGGCCAATTAATACCCAATATTATATAGGAATTGGGTATGCCAATAAATTAAGAAACCCAAATGACTATCAGCGGGTGGCCAAAAAAAATGCCTTAGATGATATGATGGGCGAAATAAAAGTAAGCGTTTCATCTCATTCTGTATTATCGCAGCAACAAAACAACCAACAGTTTAGTCAGCAATTTTTTTCTGATACCAAATTAATTTCCAGCGAAACCTTAGAAGGCTTTGAGGTACCTGGCAGCTGGGAAAATGCACAAGATTTTTGGATTTATTACAGATTTAGTAAAGCTGAATACGAAGCACAAAAGCGCAGAAGGCTGATGGAAGCCGTAGATAAGGCAAAAGACCTCATGAACCGAGCCGATCAATTATCTTTGCAAAGTGATTTTACTGCTTCCTTAAAATTAAAATGTAAAGCGGCCATTGCCTTACAAAATTATTTAAATGAATCGATAGAAGCCGAGTATAAAGGTAGAACGGTCTATTTAATGAATGAGCTGATTGCACAAATTCAACAACAATTGTATTTGGTTCAGCTTAAAACCAGCGAAACGGTATTTAAAGTAAGTGCCGGAAAATCCTTGGTTCAGCCCGTAATAGTGAGCGCACAGTTAAGAGAAAATGACAAATTAGGAAATAAGATTCAGTTTTTACCCTTGCAATTAATGGGCAGCGGATTAAAGTTTAGTGGGAATAATAGTGCCGAAACCCAATTAAATGGCGAAGCGCAATTTATTGTCAATAATATTCAAGGAGCCACGGGCATTAGGAGCATACAAGCCAAAATAGATCTTTCAAAACTCATTGCCGGCGATAGTTTA
>CANHDN010000158.1 GCA_947459415.1 Bacteroidota bacterium | reverse complement strand
TGTAAATGGGCCGATATACCGGGGCAAGAAAACTACTATAGAATTACACTCGACCCCAAACTAGATTTTCCAACTGATGGGTTTGAAGAATTCTACAATGGTTTTTTCTCGGATAGGCTGCAAGATGGAAAAACAATGGCAAATAGCTTTGAGATTACACTGTATAATCCTGAGCCAAATGCTGCCAAATACTCCCTAAATTTATTAAGCTCCGATTTACCTTATTATGAATACCATCGCCGCAGAGTAAATTATGTTGGCGAGGATCCTTTTAGTGAGCCCGCGCCTATGTACAATAACGTAAAAGGCGGCCTAGGTGTGGTAGGCAGTTACCTCAAAACCAGCGTGGAGTTGCGGGAGTAGATTGTGGTAAATTGGTAATATAAGATTAATTAATTTTTGCTGCAATACCCAAATTTAATAAAAGATAAACATCTTTATAGTATCCAACTCCTGGGAAGTATGTTTCTCTGCTAGAAAATGCACCGTTGTATGCATTTTGAAAGAGGATAGGGTTTTGATTTATTTTTTTTCCAAGGTTGAAACCAGTAGAAACAGCAAGTATTTTTCCTACATTAAACTGCCAATTAAATTCTAAATCCAATGCGCGATATTCATCCCTTTGTGAATTAACTTCATATACTTCTCCCAATAATGGGTCCTTATATTTTATAGTTATTGCATTTTCCCCTTGTGCATAAAGGAAATTAGCAAATAATAAAAATCTTCTATTATTATTTATTTTTCGTGCCAAAAGATAGCCTGGTTTAACATAATAAAAGGAAGATTTAAACTGAGTATTAATTCCTATCCGATTGAATATGATGTTTTTTGGATATTCGTTGAAATCATAATCCTGCTTAAAAGAGCCTTTCACTTGAAAGCTTTGAAATCTTTTTCCAATATAAATATATCCAATTTCGCCCCACATAACAAAGTCAGTTCTGAGGTTTAAAAGCAGCTGGTGAGTAGGTGGCTTTGCCCATTTATCTTGTGCGTACATAGGATTGTAAAAACCCATAAGTATAAATAGTGTTAAAACTACTTTCATTGAGTTAATAGGATAGAGTCTGTTTCAATAATATATTGATGATAGTATATATCGTTCGGATAACGAGGGCGACTTGATTTTACCCGTGTAATTTGTCCACCCTGAACACTATCTATAACAGGGTCCTCTATATAAGCTCCTACATCATATTCACCACATTCTCTGTCGTGATAATAAGTAAATTTCAACTTCGCAATAATTCTAAAAGAGTAGTTGTTTTTATCTGTAATTATATGAATTGTAGCTGGCTTTTGATGAGGAATGGCAATTGGGAATTCTCTCTTGTTGGGTCTATAAGTACCTGGAAAAATATCGTAAGATAAACTTCTAATGGTATCTGTGCTGTCTCTTAAAAATACAATACTTCTGTATTCATAATTTGGTGAATTTGGCAAAGGTCCCCCATACCCTCCACAACCACAGCTTGCGGTAAAAAGAATAGATAACTTAATCAAAATAATGTATAGGAGTTTCATATTAATCGTTAATCAAACATAAAACAATAATATTATTTTTTTTGATTTCAATAAATTCTCTTAGTCGTTAAATGCATATTTCTTATGCTAAAAAACTGCAATTTTTTATGCAAGGATATTAATTTGACCTGATTTTATCTCCTATTAATTTAATTTCAATACCTTTAAATTTAGACCATATTGGTGATGTCACCAATATGGTCTAACCCCTTTTTTTTATTGAGAATTTAGCTATCTATTGATTCGTCTTTAGCAAAGGGAAAATAACCCCAATTGATAGCCTGCTTTTTGGGAAAGTTTTTATGAGGCTTATTTGCCTTTCAATTTTTTCTTCTTTATTTTGCTATCAGCAGATTTGACCCTTCTTTCCAATTTTTTAATGTCTTCTTCGGCTGGCAATGCCTCAGGTTTAATGCCGTTCTTTCCGAGCAAATCTCTTATATCAGCATTGTTTTTCATATGTTCTGAAGAAATTGTTGCTTCGCCCTTTAGGTCGTTTTTTAGAACATTAAAATTTGTAATCTCTGTAGCTAATTGTTTAGAAGTAATAGTAATAGTGGGAAGAAAATCAGCGAGTGGTCTTTTCTCTGCAATGCCTAGTTTACGCTTCATTGCACTTGTGTTATGACCTCCAAATAATGCCCAATCCCCTTTGCTTCGAATATTAGCAAACCCTTTATTATCAACCCCACGTTCGAATATGTTTTTGGATAGTTCTGTTTCAGTTGCAGCTAGTTTTTCTCGAGCTTGTAACCGCTCCATTAATTTGATTCGTTCTTCTAAAAGCTCTTGCTTTCTGGTTTGTAAAGCAAAATAACTTTGGGCAAATGCAATTTGTTCTTTTTTTGGATCTCCATTCTGAGCTATTAAATAACATGCGTATCGGGTTAGCATTATGTCATCTTTTTTTCTTTCTGCACCCGAGCCAATAGACACCATTTTGGTGACGTCAACAAAATGGTCAGAAACCCCTTCACCAGTGGTCTTACAGCTATCTCTTGCCTTATCAATTGTATTTAAGAAATTACGCCATTCTGCATAACCTAATAAGGTTTGTAATTCTCTTGCTAGCCAATATTCAATTCCATCTTCTTCGTAGGATGATGCTTCAAATGACTTATGTAGTTTTGCTATGATAACTTTTTCCATTATAGTTTTTTTTGATAGTTGATTTTTAAACGCTTCCTAATCGGCCAAATTAGGTTGATGCTCAATAATTATCAAATACATAACAATAACTATTTCCCTTAATCTTGTCAAAAAACAAAACTTATACAAAATTTTCTTCAAAATAGTTATACTTCATATTGCCTAGATTGTTCAAGAATACAAGGGTTTTGACTATTGTATTATTATTTTTTTCTATATTTTGCCGCATGATTAAAATTAAATACTATCTCCTGTATTTTATGTTATTGCCTCTCTTTGTTGCGGCGCAGCAAATAGATGAGGCTTGGCTTAAACAAAATTATACCAAAACAGAAACATATATACCCATGCGAGATGGGGTTAAATTACATACAACCATTTACGCACCCAAAGATGAGTCTGTAAAACATCCCATCTTGCTGAACCGAACGCCGTATGCTAGCGCTCCGTATGGTAAAGACAAGTTTTCTTTCCGTTTATATGGCACGTATTGGAAGGAATATGTTAAGGAAAATTACATCATCGTGATTCAAGATGTGAGGGGTAAATGGATGAGTGAGGGAGAGTTTGTTGATGTGCGTCCGTTTATTGCCAACAAAAAAACCAAGCAAGATATTGATGAAGCCAGCGATACATATGATGCCGTGGATTGGCTTGTGAAAAATGTGAAAGCCAACAATGAAAAAGTAGGTGTATTCGGAATTTCTTACCCTGGATTTTATGCTACCATGGCTGCCCTTAGCAATCATCCTTCTGTTAAAGCGGTTAGTCCGCAAGCACCGGTTACAGATTGGTTTATGGGCGACGATTTTCACCACAATGGTGCGTTTATGTTGCAAGATGCGTTTAGTTTTTATAGCGGATTTGGATTGCCTAGGCCAAAACCTACAACAGTAGGTGCGCGCTCACCTATTAAATTTACCACCCAAGATAGTTACAAATTTTACCTCGAAACAGGAGCCATTCAAAACTTCACAAAGTTGATGGGCGATAGTATAAAATTTTGGAACGATTTGGTTCAGCACCCTAATTACGACGATTGGTGGAAAGCACGCGATGCCCGTGGGGCTTGTTACAATATAAAACCTGCAATGTTGGTTGTTGGTGGTTTGTTTGATGCCGAAGATTGCTTTGGTGCTTGGCGTTTGTACGAAGCCATCGAAAAACAATCTCCCAAAACAGATAATAAAATTGTAATGGGTCCGTGGTTTCATGGTGGTTGGTCTAGAAGCGATGGCTCCTATTTGGGGAATGTGCGTTTTGGTTCAAATACCTCTATGTTTTACCAAGAAAAAATTGAAATTCCCTTCTTTCAACATCATTTAAATGGGTTAGGTTCAGCCCAAAATATTGCCGAAGCTACCGTGTTTTTTACGGGCGAAAATAGCTGGAAACAATTGGCTGCTTGGCCTCCTAAAGAAATGGTGAAACAGGATCTTTACTTAACTCAAAACGCAGGTTTAAGCCATGTTAAACAAGAGGTGGTAAACGCCTACAGCAAATATGTGAGCGACCCGCGCAAACCGGTTCCTTATGTAGCAGAGGTGCCAACAGGTAGAACCAGAGAATACATGACCGACGATCAGCGTTTTGCAGCCCGCAGGCCAGATGTGCTGGTGTTTACGGGTGATGTGCTTAAAGAAGATGTAAGTTTAGCAGGTACGGTTACGGCCGATTTGCAAGTGGCTTTATCTAGTACAGATGCAGATTTTATTGTAAAGATAATAGATGTTTTTCCGGATGGATTTTCTTATGATACTGCGGTGTTCGGACAAGGAAACGGAAAGAATTATTTAATGGATGGCTATCAAATGTTGGTGCGCGGAGAGGTGATGAGGGCTAGCTTCAGAAATAGTTTTGAAAAGCCAGAGGCTTTTGAACCTAACCAGGTAACAGAGGTTAAATTTGATTTACCAGATGTGGCCCATACCTTTAAAAAAGGCCATAGAATAATGATTCAAATACAGAGTACATGGTTCCCGTTGGTAGAT
>CANHDN010000157.1 GCA_947459415.1 Bacteroidota bacterium | reverse complement strand
TTTTGTTGTACTCATTGCTTCAATTAATTAAATGCCCCATTATATTTGCTCAATCCGAATCCAAAAATATGGCAAATAATCAACATAAATGGCAGCCTTTTATCTATTCCCTCATTTTATCCATTGGCTTATTGCTAGGAATTATTTTAAAGCCTTCGGGTAGCATCAGTAATATCATAGGTAGCGATAATAAATTTTCAGAATTATTATCTATCATTAATCAGTCTTATGTGGATACGGTTAATATGGCCGAGTTAGAAAATAAAGCCATGAATGAATTATTATATAACCTAGATCCGCATTCTGTTTACATACCTGCTACAGACCTAAAACAGGCTAATGAGCAATTAGAAGGAAACTTTGAAGGGATTGGAATAGAATTTAACATTGTTTCTGATACGATCATGGTGGTTTCGGCACTTAATGGGGGGCCATCGCAAGAGCTTGGTATATTGCCCGGAGATAGAATTATAAAAGTAGATACCATACCTGTAGCTGGTAATGGAATAAGCAGTGAAAAGGTTTTTAAATTATTGCGCGGAGAAGGCGGTACGCAAGTAGATGTGTATGTAAAAAGAATTGGCACCAAAGATCCCATTCTCTTTAGAATTACGCGAGGTAAAATACCAATTTATAGCGTTGATGCCTGGTTTATGTTAGATACTCAAACAGGCTACATAAAGGTAAGTAGGTTTGCCGAAAAAACTCATGAAGAGTTTTTAACTGCCTATCATGAACTAAAAAACGAAGGCATTAAAGACTTAATTTTAGATTTAAGAGGTAATCCTGGTGGATATTTAAATACGGCCATTCAATTAACCGATGAATTGTTGGATGATTATAAGTTAATCGTTTATACAGAAGGCAGAAGTAAGCCCCGTAGCGACTATCGTTCTGAACAAGCTGGGGTATTTGAACAAGGTAGCTTGGTTGTTTTAATAGATGAAGGTTCTGCCTCTGCCAGCGAAATTGTAAGTGGTGCTATTCAAGATTGGGATCGAGGATTAATAATTGGCCGTAGAAGTTTTGGCAAGGGTTTGGTTCAAGAGCCATTTGGTTTAAGTGATGGTTCTGCAGTAAGATTAACAGTTTCTAGGTATTATACTCCAAGCGGAAGATGCATTCAAAAAGACTACACAGATAAATCGGATTATGAACACGATGTATTGCGAAGATTTGAAACTGGTGAGCTAGAAGGTTCTGGAATAGCAGCTATTTTTGATTCTACACCTTATAAAACAATGCGTTTAAAGCGCATAGTGTATGCAGGTGGAGGTATTCAGCCCGATGTGTATGTGCCAATAGATACGAGCTATTATTCTCGTTTTTTAACAGAAGTGGTTTCTAATGGGTTAATAGGTAAGTTTGCTTATACTTTTTTAGATAAAAATAGGACAGCCATTGCCGGAATTAAGCAGTTAAAAATCTATGCAGATGCCTATCAAATTAGTGAGGGCGTATATAATGAATTTATTGCATTTGCAGTGGCTAATGGTGTAAATAACCCTGCTCAAGCAGATAAAGAAAAATCGAAGCAGTTTATTAAGTTGCAGTTAAAAGCCCTTGTGGCCAGACAAATTTGGCGCGATAAGGGCTATTACACCGTTATTCAGCGTGGTGATAAGGCCATTCAAATTGCCTTGAAGAAGTTAGCAGAAAAAGGGGATTTGCTGAAAAATTAAGTGGGGATTTTTGCACGATCCAAGCTAAACTTCATAAACTTTATCGTTCGGCCGCGGCCTCTGAAAAGTTTTTCGTAATGGGTACTGATGTTTCTCACGTAATCATCTGCCTCTTGGGTGCCGTGAACATCTCTTACGATTTGAATGGGTTTGATACCAATTTCTTGGAACAATTCTTCTGTATAATGAAACAAGCCATCATCGTCTGTTTTAAAGTTGATGATGCCGTTTTCTGGGAGCACTTCTTTATATATCTTTAGAAACCTTGGATGGGTTAAACGGTGTTTATCGTGGCGGTCTTTTGGAAATGGATCTGGAAATGTAATCCAAATTTCACTAATTTCACCTTTTTCAAAATGTTCTGCTAATTTTTCAATGATCATTCTAATAAAGGCAGCATTGGGTAGATTTCTTTCCTGAGCCATTTTTGCTCCAACCCACATTCGGTTCGATTTAATGTCGACACCAATAAAATTTTTATCAGGAAAAGCTTCAGCTAAGTTTACAGTATATTCTCCCTTGCCACAGGCCAGCTCTAGTACAATTGGATTATTATTTTTAAAAAAATCTTGATGCCATTTTCCTTTTAAGTGGTAAGGGTAATCAAAACAATGGGGAAAGGTTTTAAATTCTGCGAACCTGCGTAGTTTGTCTTTTGCCATAAACTGCAAAGAAAGTTATTTTTTTACGTTAAATCGGCAGTAGTTTTACCTTTTAATAACCAATTCATCATTGGACCCGCCACCACACTGGTAATTATAGCCATAATCACAATAGAAACAAATACTTCTTCACCAATTAAGTTGGCTTGCAATGCAAGTGTAGCTAAAATAATTTCCATGGCACCCCTGGCATTCATTCCAAAGCCAATGGCTAAAGATTCCTTATGAGCAAGTCCGCCAATTTTGGCTCCCAAATAGCCGCCAGATATTTTTCCTAAAAATGCTAAGGCCAGCACTATGAGCGTAATTTGTAAATTGAAATGGTCTAAAAAATTAACCTTAAAGCCAATTGATATAAAAAATAGGGGAGCAAAAATATTGGTCACAAATTGGTTCACAATGTCTTTCATTTTTTCTGTAACATGAACCGAATCTCCAATGGTAATACCAATAATAAAAGCGCCAAAAATGGCATGTAATCCAATGTATTCTGTAAAGGCAGCACCTAAAAATGCCAAGCCAAGTGATAAACTTAAAAATCCGCCAGGCCAGGTAAAGTTTTTTTCTGCCCACGGCAATGATTTATTAATTAAAATTCTAACCACTGTAAGCATCAATAGTGCATAGGCTATGGTATACAAGAGGGTTAAAAATACGCTATGATGGGCACTCCCTTTTAGCATCCCCATAATCATAGAAAACAATACCCAGCCAATTAAATCATTAAACATGGCTGCGGTAATAATGATGGAACCAATTTTAGTTTTAAATAGATTTAAATCTATGAGCGTTCTGGCAATTACAGGCAGGGCGGAGATGGCCATTGCTGTTCCCATAAACAAAGCGAATGCTATTTTGTCTGCGCTATTTCTTCCATAATATTCATAACCATAATAGGCGCTAATAAAACCTATGGCAAGCGGAATAATTAAGCTAAGGATACTGGTAGACAAAGCTGCTTTTCCTTGCTGTCTTATCAATGATAAGTTGAGCTCCATGCCTGCTACAAATAGTAACATTATAATTGAAATATTAATAATTCCACTTAATGCAATGGATGCATTCGGGTTTTGTGTGTATAATATTCCGCTTATTTCTGGGGCATAATTTCCTAACAAGGATGGTCCTAAAAATATTCCTGCAATTAGTTCTCCTACTACTAATGGCATTTTAAATTTGCGAAAAAATTCGCCAAACATTCGGGCAGCAATAATGAGTAATCCTATACTTAGGATTAAACTTATGTTTTCATGGTGGCTAAGTATTTGCATATTTATTCTCCGCCTTTAGGATGTACAATAAGCAAATTGCAGGGTAAATTAGCTAGGGCATATTCCATGTCGTGCGGAAATACCCTGTCTAATAAATTCAAAGGTTTATCTGGGGAATTTATTACCAGCAAGTCTGCTTCCTGTTCTCTGGCATATTTGCTGATTACATAACCTGGTTTTCCTTCTATTCTTTCTGTATGGATCTCTAAATTTCCACAATTATTGCAGCTTAAAATTTCTTTTAATTTCAGGTCTTCTTCAGATAAAATTTCTTTTTTACGCTCGCCGGCTTCATGTTCCTTTAACTCTTCGCTTCTTATCAGTGCAATTTTACTTAAGTCGTTCTCTTGAATAATATCTATTCGGTCGCTGTTAAATGCCTTAGCCCATTGAACAGAGATGGCAATGGTATTTTCTGTTTTAGGATGGTCTGTTCCCTCAACTACTAAATATTTAAATCCTTTGGGATGTATATTTGGTTCAGTTAGCAATAGCATGCTACATTTTATTTTCCTGCTTAATTGCCTAGAAATTCCACCAAAAACATAATTAATTAAACTTTCTTTTTCTAATGCTCCTGCCACCAACAAGTCTATTTGCTCGGTTTGGCATATATCTAGGATGGTTTCTACAGGCTCACCAGACTTCCAAATAATTTCATTTTTTGGTATATCTAAGTGAAAACGATGTAATAAATGTTTAAGGTATTGCTCTTCTTGTAAAGACTTTTCTCCAACATGTATAAATATCAATGTACATGCAAATTTTTCTTGGAGTAATTTGGCCTCAGCCAATAAAGACTCGCACCTGGGCGAAAAGGCAAGGGCCAAGGCAATTTTAGCGTAGGGAGCTATTGGTTCTGTCATTATGCAAATTTAAGCTTTTCATTACTTTTTCTTTGAGTTCCAATTTTTTATTTGAGATTATCTTTCATGTGTTACCATCATTAAAATCCTTATTTGGGCAGTATTTTCTGAATAAAAAGGGTTTAGGTTTTGCTCTAAAATAGTTAAACTTGCATCTCACTTATGGATAAAGAAATTCTATTAGAGGCATATGCACACATGTGCGCCGCCAGAGCCATGGCCGATATATATGATGCGAATCGCAC
>CANHDN010000156.1 GCA_947459415.1 Bacteroidota bacterium | reverse complement strand
TGAAGCTCAAATTGCCTACGAGAGAGCATTGTTTTTGACTCCCTCCAATTTAGATTTTATAAATAAATTAGCAGTAATTCAAGTGCAACAAGGACAATTTTCCCTCGCTAAATTAACCTTTGAAAAAAGCCTTGGTTTGAACCCAAAACAAACAGAGGCATTGGTTAACTATGGGTTTTGTTTAGCTAATTTAAACCAGTTGGAATTGGCTTTCAATGCCTATAAAATAGCCATTCAATTAGATCCAGATTTTCAGCAGGCATGGTTAAACCTTGCCTCTTTATATGTATTAAAAAATAATAAGGTGGAAGCAATTGCTGCACTTAAAAAAGTACTTCAATTAAATCCTAATCAAATAGAGGTTAAAAGTCTCCTCAATCAATTGCTTAGTAAGAATTAATACCTTTCTATGAAACAGAGTCAGCAAAAAAATAAAAACTATAAAACGTATCTGTTAATCTGTATGATCGTTTTCATCTTATTGTTAGCTGGTTTAAAAGCATACCTAGATTTGTTTTCTTCAAATGTTAATATCACTGATACTAACAAAGAAATGGCCATTTATGTGAGACAAAATCAACAAATAGAGGCTGTTTTTTTTCAAATAGAAAATGCGGGATATTTAAAAAATCAGGCTTCTTTTGAAAGGTTGGCAAATTTAGCTCAGTTAGAAAGTAAAATAAAGTTAGGTAAATATGTGCTCACTGAAAATATGAGCAATTTTGAAATTATAAAAATGTTATATAATGGAAGACAGTTACCCATTAATGTGGTATTTAAAGAGGCAAACAAGCTAGCAGAAATATCAGGTTTTTTTGGAAGTAAATTAATAGCAGATAGTGCTGGTTTAAATGAACTGTTGTTGGATACTGCCTACCTAAATACACTGGGTTTTAATTCAGAAAACATGTTGGCATTCTTTATTCCAAATACCTATAATTTTTACTGGAATACAGATGTTTTGACCCTAATGGCAAGAATGGAAAAGGAATATAAAACCTTTTGGAATGAGGAACGCAGACAATTAGCAACTCATTTGGGATTAAATGTAATAGAGGTAAGTACCCTTGCTTCTATTGTGCAAAAGGAAAGCAATAAAATAGATGAAATGCCAATTATTGCGGGTGTATATTTAAACAGGTTGCGTTTAAATATGCCCTTGCAAGCTGATCCAACCATTATTTTTGCTTGGAATGATAATAGTATTAAGCGAGTAACAAGTAGGCATACTGCTATCATTTCACCTTATAATACTTATGTTAATCTTGGACTTCCTCCCGGACCAATTTGTACACCTTCCATTCAAGCAATAGATGCTGTTTTACATTCAAAAAAACATCAGTTTTTATACTTTTGTGCCAAAGAAGATTTTAGTGGATATCATGTATTTGCTGAAAATTTCTCGCAACATTTACAGCATGCATCTAAGTACCAAAGAGCATTAAACCGATTAAAAATTCGCTAAATTTATTTCTCTTAATCTAATTCCTATTAGCTAAACCTCTTAACTCTTAATTCTTAACTCTTAATTCTAATTATACATGACAAAGCAAGAAAAAATAAATAATTTTAATCCCAATGATATTGGTGATGCGGAAAATAATATTTTCGGTTTGCCTTTTAGCCCAGATGAAGCAGATTTGGTTATTATTCCGGTGCCTTGGGAGGTAACTGTTTCTTACAGTGCTGGAACAGCAGAAGGCCCTGCAGCTATTTACGAGGCTTCGTATCAAGTAGATTTATATGATGCTAATGTGCCTGATGCTTGGAAAAAAGGAATGGCCATGTTGCCAATTGATGAGAAAATAGCTGAAACAAGCAAGAAATTAAGGAAAAAAGCAGAGAAATATATAGATATGTATGCCTCAGGTAAAAGTGCAGATAAGAATAAAACCATGCATCTTATTCAAAAAGAAATAAATGAAGCCTGTTTGAACCTAAATAATAAAATTAAAAAGGATGCATTAAAATGGATGAATAAGGGTAAGGTGATTGCCTTGTTAGGTGGGGATCACAGCACGCCACTGGGATTAATCCAGGCATTAGCAGAACAACATGATGGTTTTGGAATATTGCAAATTGATGCACATGCAGATTTAAGAATTGCCTATGAAGGTTTTACTCATTCTCATGCTTCTATTATGTATAATGCCATACAAATTCCTGCAGTTAAATCCTTGGTTCAGGTTGGAATTAGAGATTACTGTGAAGATGAGAGAAAATTAAGCAGCACTGATCAGAGGATTACTACCTTTTATGATGATCAAATCAAGGCGCAACAATATGCAGGTGAAACATGGGATTCGATTTGTAAAAAGGTGATTTCTAAATTACCTGAAAAGATTTATTTAAGTATAGATATTGATGGCTTAGATCCAAAGTTATGTCCAAACACTGGTACACCTGTTCCGGGCGGATTTGAATTTGAACAAGTAGTATATCTTATTCATGCACTTGTAAAGAATGGAAATACAATTATTGGTTTTGATATTAATGAAGTTGCCCCAGGGAATGATGAATGGGATGCAAATGTTGGAGCAAGATTACTGTATAAAATTGGAAACCTTTGTTTGGTTTCACATGATAAATAGCTAAATTTAAGCAATAAAAAAGCCTGAATAAGTTAATTATTCAGGCTTTTTTATTGCTTAAATTATTATTAGTCTCTTCTGCCCATGTATATTTGAGCATAGTATAATAATGTAGCTATAGATGCGATGGCAGCAACTACATAAGTGCTGGCAGCCCATTTCAAAGCATCTTTAGTCATAGGATATTCTTCTTTTCTAACGATACCATTGTTATCTAGCCAAGCTAATGCCCTTTTGCTTGCATCAAATTCTACTGGTAAAGTAATAATAGTAAATAAAGTTGTGGCAGCGAATAAGATAATGCCTATCAATAACAATTGAGGAAAGGTGTTAATTAAAAAAATACCACCCAATAATATCCATTGTACATACCTTGAAGTAACACTCACCACGGGAACTACTTTTGATCTAAAAGTTAACCAAGCATATGCTTTGGCATGTTGCACGGCGTGGCCACATTCGTGAGCTGCAACAGCGGCGGCAATAACACTGCGACCATAATATACATCATGACTTAAATTTACCGTTTTCTTTTCTGGATGATAGTGGTCTGTTAATTCACCTTCAGTACTTAGAACTTGAACGTCTGTAATACCATTGTCTCTCAGCATTCTTTCTGCAATTTCTGCACCGCTTAGTTGATTGGCTAAGCCAACTTGAGAGTATTCTTTAACCTTTGATTTAAAACGCCAGCTTACATATAAGCTCAGCAACATTGGGAGGATAATGTAAATAATCATGTTTTTTTAATTTCTTATTTAAACAATTACAAAGTGCGTACCAATCGGTATGCTATGACGATAATGGCAAAAAGAAACATTAAAATACTAATTCTATTGATGCCATGCATCACTTTTAAATTGAAAGATGACGGAGTGTCAGTTTCTTGTTTTTTCCAAAACTTAAGGTAGGAAATAAATTTATGCCACATCATATAACAAATTTAGGTGTTTTATTATGAATTCAAAACCCTTTTTTAGCTTAAATAAAAATATTTTTAGACTTGTCTAAAAATATGTATTTTTGTTTTATGTATTCATTCACTGAAGAAAATTATTTAAAGGCCATTTATAAATTACAAGAACAGTCTAATTTGGCCATTAATACCAATGCAATTGCATCTGTCATTCAAACAAAGGCAGCTTCGGTTACAGATATGGTAAAAAAACTATCTGAAAAGAAATTACTTAAATATGAGAAATACAAAGGAGTTGAATTAACTCAATTAGGCAAAAAAATTGCTATTGATACCGTTAGAAAACACAGACTTTGGGAAACTTTTTTACATAAAAAATTAAATTTTGCTTGGGATGAAGTCCATGATATCGCCGAACAATTAGAGCATATTCATTCTCACGAATTGATTGATAAGTTAGATGAATTTTTGGGGTTCCCTTCTCATGATCCGCATGGTGATCCAATTCCGGGTAGAAATGGTGTCATACAGCAGAATAATTTTATTTTATTGAGTGAATTAATGATTGGTGAAGCCGGCATAATAAGCGGAGTAGTTAATCACAGCGCCATTTTTTTAAAACACTTAGAAAAAAATGATTTAGTGTTAGGAAAGAAATTATTGGTTCAGGAAATAAGTGCATTTGATCAATTGGTAAAGGTGTTGATAGATGATAAACTGCAGCAACAATTAAGCAGTGAGGTTGTAAGAAATATTTTGGTTAAAAAATTAACTGAATAAATATGGATAAATCAAACAAATCGCTCAGTGAAGTGCATGAATCCGTAGATTTAACGCAATCTAAAAGTAGGTTTAGAACATTACTTGCATTTATTGGTCCGGCTTATTTAGTAAGCGTTGGATATATGGACCCAGGCAATTGGGCAACAGATATTGCAGGTGGAAGTAGATTTGGTTATACCCTTGTTTGGGTATTATTAATGAGTAATTGGGTGGCTATTCTATTGCAAAGTTTAGCCGCAAAATTGGGCATTGTGAAAGGTTGGGATTTAGCGCAGGCAAGCAGGCAACAATACCCAACTTGGATCAATATTCCCTTGTATATTTTGGCGGAAATTGCCATTGCAGCTACAGATTTAGCTGAAATTATTGGCATGGCAATCGGTTTAAACCTATTGTTTGATTTGCCGCTTATGTATGGAGTGTTGATTACTGTTTTAGATACTTTTT
>CANHDN010000155.1 GCA_947459415.1 Bacteroidota bacterium | reverse complement strand
TACCAACATTGTATTTATGGGCATGGGCGAACCCTTGCTTAATTATGCCAATGTATTAGCAGGCATCGAAAAAATCACCTCGCCCGAAGGCTTAGGCATGGCAGCGGATAGAATTACTGTTTCTACGGCTGGCATCGCTAAAATGATTCAGAAATTGGCCGATGATAAGGTTAGGTTCAACTTGGCTTTAAGTTTACATGCCGCCAATGATACCAAGCGCAATATGATTATGCCTATTAATGAAAGTAACAGCTTAGCCGCTGTGGGTGCGGCATTACAATATTTTCATCAACAAACAAAAAAACGCGTTACCTTTGAGTATATTGCCTTTAAAGATTTTAACGAAAGCATTCAGGATGCCAAAGAATTATTGGCTTTTTGTAAGCAATTTCCGGCTAAAGTGAATGTCATCGAATACAACCCAACTGGCGATGGTGCTTTTGAGAAAGCAGATTCAAATAAAATTGACACCTTTTGTAATTACCTCGAAAAAAATGGGGTGGTAGCCACCGTAAGAAGAAGCAGAGGCAAAGACATAGACGCCGCTTGCGGACAATTAGCCAACAAAAAACACGAAGACGCCCTTATTTAAGAGTAGATTAAAAAAAACATTATGTATAAATATTCCATTCTTTTCCTTTTAATAATCTTGGTAAGTTGCAAAGATAAAAGGGAGAAGACCTCGCCTGTGCTTAAAACAATCACAGAATCTGTTTACGCATCTGGCGCTGTAAAAAGTAATCAACAATATCAAATATTGGCAGGCGTAAACGGTAAAATAGAAAAGATTTTTGTTGCAGAGGGTCAGGAGGTAGAGGCCGGCAGCAAGCTATTTTTAATGAGCAATAGCATTCAGCAATACACAGAAAATAACGCCAAATTAAACGCAGAAAATGCCAGTTTAGCTGCCAACCAATCGCGTTTGGTGGAGGTAGAACAGCAAGTAAATTGGCAATTTAATAAATTAAAACTCGATTCTAGTTTGTATTACAGGCAATTGGCTTTGTTTAAGCAACAGGTAGGTTCTCAGCTAGAGTTAGAGCAAAAAGAACTGAATTATCAAAATGCCAAAACCGCTTACCTATCCGCCAAGGTGCGCCGAGATGAATTGGCAAAATTGATAAAATTACAAGCCAAACAAAGTGTAAATAACCTAAAAATAAGCCAGCAACAAGCCAGCGATTTTGAAGTAAAAAGCTTGTTTAAAGGAACCATTTACCAAATAAACAAAAAAGTTGGAGAGGTTGTTACCGCCCAAACTCCCATCGGACTAATAGGTGATTCTCGCTTGTTTACTTTGGAAATGCAGGTAGATGAAAACGATATTTTTAAAATTAATCTGAACCAAGAAGTGCTTATTACCATGGACAGTTATAAAGGACAAGTTTTTAAAGCCATCGTGAATAGGATTAGTCCTATTATGAACGATAAAAACAAAACTTTTTTGGTGGAAGCCGACTTTACGGTTGGTCCGCCTAAGGTATACCCCAATATTACCTTTGAAGCAAATATTTTGGTTCAGCGCAAAGAAAAAGCACTCTTAATTCCAAGAAATTACCTGATAAACGACTCCATGGTTGTTAAAGAAAATGGCGAGCAAGTTTTGGTTCAAACCGGATTAAAAGACTTACAAATGGTAGAAATTTTAAGCGGATTAAATGAAGCTGACGTGATTGTTAAACCTTAATTCCTAACTCTTAACTCATAATTCATAACTCATAATTCAAAAAATGAATTTTAAACTGTTGTACGAAATATCTGTATCTCTTTTGCTGGCAAGGTGGAAACAAACGCTGGTAGCGGCTATTGGGGTAACTTTTAGCATCACCATGTTTGTGGCTTTACTGGGATTTATGACGGGATTAAATGATTTATTGGATGGACTTATTTTAAACCGAACGCCGCATATTAGGCTATATAATGAATTGAAGCCAAAGGAAGAACAGCCCATTCAAATGGCTTTTGCACAAAAGCAGTCTTACCATTTTATTCGCTCTGTAAAACCCAGCAATAAAGGCTTACAAATTCAGGGGGCAGGCGCCATGATGAAAGCCATTAAAGCAGATTCGCGCGTATTGGGTGTAGCTCCTAAAATTATTAGCCAAGGTTTTTATCAAGTGGGCACAACCGATTTAACAGGCGTAATAAATGGCATTGATGTAGGTGAAGAAAATAGACTCTTTAAGTTTAGCGATTATGTGATAGATGGGAATTACATGGATTTAAAAAATACGCCCAACAGTATTATTTTAGGCAAAGGTGCTGCCGAAACCATGTTGGTTCAGGTGGGGGATGTAGTGCAAGTTACCAGCACAAAAGGCGTTAAATTGCAATTGAAAGTGGTTGGATTTTTCAGGTCAGGTTTACAAGATATAGACAAAGTGCAGAGCTATACCAACCTTAAAACAGCCCAAAAACTCTTAGGTGAAGGCAATAATTATATTACTGATGTGCAAGTAAAACTGCATGATATTTTGCAAGCGCCGGCTATGGCCAAAGAATACCAACAATTATTTGGCGTAGAAGCAGTAGACATACAAACTGCCAATTCTCAATTTGAAACGGGCAGCAAGGTTAGAACCATTATTTCTTTTACCGTTGGCATTACCCTACTTATTGTGGCAGGCTTTGGCATATACAATATCTTAAACATGATGATTTACGAGAAAATGGATTCTATTGCCATTTTAAAAGCGAGTGGATTTAGTGGCAGAGATGTAAAAGCTGTATTTATTGGAATTGCAGTAAGCATTGGAATTTTTGGAGGAGGACTGGGTCTATTTTGCGGATTTGGTTTATCTGCGCTCATCGATCAAATACCATTTGAAACAGCCTCTTTGCCAACCATTAAAACCTACCCAATCAATTACAATGTAAACTTTTACATCATTGGCGGTATATTCTCTATCATCACCACCTATTTTGCAGGATATTTTCCGGCCAGAAAAGCCAGCCAAATAGACCCTGTTATTATTATCAGAGGAAAATAACATGGAAAAGAAAGTTTTAGAAGCCAAAAATATTGTAAAGTATTTCCACGACCCTATCAGCATTCAAGTTTTAAAATCTGTATCCTTTAGTTTGAACCAAGGAGAATTTGCTTCCATTATAGGGAAATCTGGGTGTGGTAAATCTACATTATTGTATATTCTTTCCACCATGGATACAGATTTTAAAGGAGAGGTATGGATAGACGGAATGAGCACTTCAAACAAAAAAGAAGCAGATTTAGCGCGTATTAGAAATGAAAAAATCGGATTTGTATTTCAATTTCATTACCTACTCAACGAATTTACCGTTCTCAAAAATGTGATGCTACCTGGAGAAAAATTAGGTAAATTTAGCAAGCAAGAAATTGAACACAGGGCCTTGGAAAAACTTAGAATCTTAGGTATAGAAAACGAGGCACTTAAAAAACCTAATCAGCTTTCTGGCGGACAAAAACAGCGAGTAGCCATTGCACGTTCCTTAATTAACGACCCTATTATTATCATGGGCGATGAACCTACAGGCAACCTTGATAAAAAAAACAGTGATATTGTGTTTAATATTTTTAAAGAATTAGCAGAATCTTATAAGCAAACACTTTTAATTGTAACCCACGACAATGAGTTTGCCAACAATACCCACCGCATCATAGAAATGGTGGATGGAAGCATAGTTAGTGGATAGACCAAAAACTAATAAACCAAAACTCTCGTGCTATGCACTTGCCCTTTTTCATTACTTAGGTTTATGATATACATGCCACTTGGAAGTGTGTTCGGTCCAATTTCTATTTGACCTAAATAATCCAAGGATTCTTGAATTAAATAACCTTGGATATTATACATGGAATACTTCAACTTTTCACCCGATTTAGATTCAACTTTTAAGGCAGAAATCCCTTCTGCAAAATCGGCAGAATTTAACATGTTTATACCTAAATCACCTTTACTTTGACCAGGCAATCCGGTAACGGCAAATCCTCGCTGCTCCATGCGCAAACGCATTTTGCTTAAATGAGCATAATCATACAATGCGCTATCTGCCTGAACCAACAAATTGATAGCTTGCTGCATACTCATATTATTAGCATAACTATAAACTGATTGAAACAATAATTTGGTTAACACATCTCTTCCAATATCCTCGCTGATATCATTTAGCATACTACTCCAAATAAGGGAAGTTCTATAAAAATCTGAACTCACATCTTTAGGATAAGTGACATTGCTATTCCCATCTCTTCCACCCCAATATTCATTAAATCCATCCCAATTAAAAATCCTACGCCAATTATAATTACTAATTGCTTTAGAATAGCTGCACGCCATAAAATCACAATTAGCCTCCTCCACTGCTAATCGCTCGTTTCCGTTAACGGTATTGGGAGCCACAAAATAATTAAGGTAATGCGTATATTCATGGATAATCACATCTGCATCTTCTGCATCTGGCACGCCACCCGTTCCAAAAAATAAAGCAGGCTCATCCAAAGAATATGAAAACCGCGATTGATCTTGACCCGAATACGCAGTGGGGTCTACCAAAATAGGATTTAGTCCAATAAAGGGCAGACCAATTTGAGCAAGGTAATTTCTCAAATTTTCTATATGAAATAAAGTATTTAACTCTCGGAATTTAGAATTACTGCGTGTGAAATTAAAATTGGGATTTGAACCACCAAAAACAGTTTGTACAGGCGACTCTAAATCGCGCATGACGGCATAAGCAGAGCGTGCATGGAAAGAATCATTTTC
>CANHDN010000154.1 GCA_947459415.1 Bacteroidota bacterium | reverse complement strand
TGACTTGCAATGCCAATAATTCTGGAAGTATTTCACTTGTAGCAAGTGGTGGAACAGGAGCTTATGAATTTTCAAAAGATAGCACAAGCTTCCAAAGTAGCAATGTGTTTTCTAGTCTTGCTGCTGGAAATTATACTTTGATAGTAAAAGATGCGAATGGCTGTATTGGCACGGCATCCACAAGTTTAACACAGCCTGCGGTGCTGTCATTGACAGCTACGCCCACAAATCTGACTTGCAATGCCAACACTTCTGGAAGTATTTCCCTTGTAGCAAGTGGTGGAACAGGAGCTTATGAATTTTCAAAAGATAGCACAAGCTTCCAAAGTAGCAATGTGTTTTCTAGTCTTGCTGCTGGAACTTATACTTTGACCCTAAAAGATGCGAATGGCTGTACTGTCACGACATCAACAAGCATTACTGAACCTGCAGTGCTGACTTTGACAGCTACGCCTACAAATTTGACTTGTAATGCCAACAGTTCTGGAAGTATTTCACTTGTAGCAAGCGGTGGAATAGGAGCTTATGAATTTTCAAAAGATAGTACAAGCTTCCAAAGTAGCAATGTATTTTCGAGCCTTTCCGCTGGAAATTATACTTTAATAGTAAAAGATGGTAATGGCTGTATGGCTACGGCATCTACAAGTATATCTGAACCTGCTGAATTAAATGTATATTTTGATGTAAAAGATGTTCAATGCCAAGGTGGAAATAGCGGGTCAATAATTCCAAATGTATACGGCGGTAGAAGTCCATATAAATTTGTCTGGAGCAATAGTCAAACATCAATTTCAATTTCAAATCTATCGGCTGGATTTTATACAGTTAAAATTAGTGATGCCGCAGGTTGTATAATTACCAGAAGCCTTGGTATTGAAGATGGGAATACTATTAATAATCCAGTAATTATAGGCAATGTTAACGCCTGTTTGGGTGAGAAAATTTCACTAACAAATATTAATTTTGACTCAGAAAACAAACTTATTTGGTACGATTCAAATAAAGTTACTCAAGAACCAAACACAAGTATTATTGGTCAAAAGACATATTTTGTGAGTCAAATAAGCCAAAATGGTTGCGAAAGTGGACGTGTACCCGTCACAATAATTGTGAATAACTGTACTCCTTCTTTTTTCGACCTTGCTTTAAGAAAAACGCTTTCTTCGGCTAAGAATACATTTAAACCAAATGATTTAGTCGACTTTGATGTTACAGTTTTCAATCAAGGTAAAATAAAAGCCTATAACATTGATGTAATAGATTATATTCCAAAAGGAATGTACTATAATAGCGGCGGTTGGTCAATCGATGAAGATAATGTTGTTCGTAGAATAGACAGTTTATCGGCCGGAGATAGTTTAACAATGAAAATTACGTTAAAAATCGCTGATGATGTTAAAGAAGGGAAGCTTATCAACAAAGCGGAAATCTATGGTGCGGATCTAGATAAATTGGCTAAAACTCATGTTGTTTCAGACATTGATAGCCGATTCGATAAAAATCCTAACAATGATATTGGTGGAAAAGCAAATTCACCTACTGATAACTACATTCTAGGCAATGGGGATGGTAGATTTGATGTGGTTGGTGGAACAATCCAAAAGTATGATGAAGACGATGAAGACCCTGCCTTGATCAATGTGGTTATAGGATATCCCTGCGTAGATTTAGCTCTTCGAAAAAGACTGCTTTCAAGCCCAGTAACTGCAGTCTATATGCCAAACGACTCAATTAGATTTGAAATTACAGTATTTAATCAATGTAAAGAACGCAAAGTTTATAACATTGACATAGTAGATTATATTCCGAAAGGTACTATGTTTGTTAAATCTGAAAATGTTAATCAACGCTGGAGCTTATCAACTGATACGCTCATGCTGAACAGCAAAATTATTTCTATTGACACTAATGCAGTGACCAGAATTGATAGTTTAGCGGGTGGAGATAGCACTAAATTTGAGATTCTTTTAAAAATAAAACCAGAGACGGCTACCGGTGCTTATATCAATAGATCTGAAATTTTCAGTGCCACGTTAGACAAAGAAGCAAAATTTACCATAGACCAAGATAATGACAGCCGCTATGATAAATACCCAAATAATGATATTGGTGGAAAAGCAAATTCACCCACAGATGACTATATTTTGGGTAATGGCGATGGTAGATTTGATGTGGTTGGTGGAACAATCCAAAAGTATGACGAAGATGATGAAGACCCTGCTCTATTTGTCGTGGGTAATATTGATTGTTTAGAAGCTGTTGCTGACTCAGTTATTGGAGTTAAATGGTTTAACTTATATGACAGTTATGGTAGATTACATGCTTCGATAAATCCCAATGGTCAGAATTTAGGACAAGTAACACTAAAAATCAGACATTATGGAAATGGAGAAGAAAACATTCCTGTTACTGGTTTCGGTACACGCTTGATGAGCAGATATTTTGATATAAACAGTTCATTAAAAGACACTTTTGATATACCTGTTTCGATACGTTTATATTATCTAAACAATGAACTGAACGATTACAAAAAAGCGACTAAACTTTCTTCACTCACTATTAATGATTTCAATATCGTACATTATGATGGTGTAAGAGAAAACTGTGGTTTTGAAGATAACGATAATTTTATAGAAGGGATTAGCGAAGTTTTGTATAAAAACATTCTTGGAAAAGCGTTTACAAATGAGAGTTTTTACTTACAATTTGATCTCAATGAGTTCTCGGAAGTCGGTGCAACTGCCAATAAGTACATGACTACACTTCAATGCCAAGTCAGTAAAAGAGATGAAAAATCTGTTTCTGTAGCATGGCAATCTAACCTTGAAATTCAAGGGAATTATTACATCATTGAAAGAAGTTCTGACTGTAAAAACTTTGTAGAAATTGGTCAAGTTTTAAGCAAGACCGCAGGAAGTACTTATGAGTTTATTGATAATTTCCCCAATGGGGGTATTAATTGCTATCGACTGGTATATGTTGATAAAGATGGTACAAGAAAAGTACTCGACCCTAAACAAATTGAATTTGATAAAACTCCTTTTTGTATTTCATTTCCAAATCCTGTTCCGAATCGCATAGATTTCAACGTCTATTTCCGAAACATTAAGGCAAAAGAAATCAAGTTTTACAATACTCTTGGGCAAGAATTAGGATTTGATAGTAGCTTAAACGGGAATATTTATAGAATAAAATCTGAAACTTCGTTCCGTGGTCTCAATTATTTAGTGATCACAGATGAAAACGGTTGTAGATGTATAATGAAAGTTGCAGCACCATAATTTCCCTTTACAGAACTTACATAAATTATTGAGTTTACTTCTAATTTGAAAATATATAATGTACTCATATTTAGTCTAAGTATGTATTTCTGTTGGTAGGTTGATTTATAAATTGTATTTCAATGTGGTTTACATAAGTTCAGATTTTAAATCACTCTACTTTGAAGAGGTTGTAGTCGAGTTGGACTTTAGGAAGGTCAGCCGCTGCCGTGAGATTATGGAGTAAAAAAAACTAAGGAAACGATATTGCTTCGTATAGGCCGAATTAAGAATTTTAATAATAGAATACGTGAAAAAAGCACTTACATTTATATTGATTTTTGCCCAAATACACTGTTTTGGGCAAAAAATCCCTTGGGAACGATTTAACAAAACTCTCTCCTTAGATTTAGGGGCTGGCACAGCAAAATATTTTGGTGATATCTACCCCACAAATAATTTGTATTCATACACCTCTACTGTTCGCTGGAATGTTTCTTCAAATTTAACATGGCAGTTTTCGCCATTTTTTTCTCTTAGAACAGGGTTTACGTGGGTCAGAATCTCAGGTGATGATTTAGTTTTTGCAAATAAAAACATGAATGCAAAACCTATTTCTGATGCTTTTGATTTACAGTTTCTCAGAAATCTTCATTTTAGAAACGACATAAAAGAGTTATCTTTTATTGGCATCATAAACCTTCGCAACGGTTTTAGTAATCGAACTTCAAATCGACCAGACCAAACTCCCTATTTGTTTTCTGGTATGAATCTTTTCTTAAGCCAGCCTATGGTCCGAGAGAAATACGATATGCTAACAAGTAGCAAGGGAGAATGGACAAATATCAATATTTCTCAAAGCAATTCAAAATTAGATTTAAGTATTCCTATTGGCTTGGGAATAAGGAAAAAACTCAATTCTAAACTCGATTTAGTCGCAGAAGTATCTTACAGAGTAACGTTTACCGACAAACTTGATGATATCACAAAAGGACCTTATACGAACTCAACTAATTCCTTGGAAAACAGAAGTACTGAACGAACAGCAGCTCTATTTGGTAAGGATAGAGCTGGAAAATTCAACGAAATAAGTAATCGACAAGGTTTCCCTACATTTACAGGCATGGGAGCAAATCTACCTCCTACTATCGGATACCCTAATCCATTTCCAGATCGTGGCGATGAGGGAAATGATTCTTATTGGACTACGAGTATAAGACTGAGGTATTACTTTGATAAAAAAATAAAATGTAATTAAGTGAATTTTGTAAGACGCTACAACTTGTATAGCTTTTCCTATTGTAGGTTCTTTTTCTCTTTCATTAAATTTGAAAATTCTTGCCCATATCATATATCTTTAAATAACAGTAGGTTCCTTCTAAATAAAGTACTTACCAAAAAGGTCTAAAATGTTGTTGGTAAGTTTAATTAATTGGCAGACTAGTAAGTCAAAAAGTAGATGATTTCTGTTTGAAGTTTTGTTGTAAAGTTAGATTTTAACGATTCGCAATTTATAATTTTGGTTGAAAACCTTTATTTTTTTGCGTTTTTTGCTATACTTAGTTTAGTTATTTTTAAATTTGG
>CANHDN010000153.1 GCA_947459415.1 Bacteroidota bacterium | reverse complement strand
TGTTTGATAGAAATCCCAATATGCTCTTGGGCAAACCACTTAGAATAATTGTTTTGAAAAGCCAATATCTGTATTCCATCAACCAATGGATGAATTCCCAATGCGTTAAAGTCTCTGATGTTACTGGCAGCAGACAGCTCTATCCATCCTAGTTTTTGAGGCCAATACCTATATGAAAAGTGAATTCCCATTTGTGGCATAACTCTTTCAAATGGAATTTTAAAATGACTTTGTAAAACCCAATTATTAGGTTTGGTATTACCTGTTCTAACTAAGAATTGAACGCCAAAACCTTCTACCGTATTTAAATATGGAAAAGCGAATAAACCACTGTGTTTAAAATAACTTTTATTTTTAAACAAAATACTATCTCCACTCCACAATAAATTGCTTATTGAATAGGTGCTAACATTTCGTTTACTTGTATCATAACCCTTTTGTTTGCTCATTTTTTCTGCCATGCTCCTTATTTCATGGTCTAATAATGGCGTACTTCTTTCCTGCTGCCAAAAGGAACTATCGCGCGAGTATGCCAAAGAATCTATGATGATTTCTGTACTGTCGTTTATACTATTTTGGACTGCATCTTGGCGCTCGCTTTCTTTTTTCATGCGTGCAGCCAATTGTAACATTTCACGTTTATTGAGTGTTTCTTTTTTTAATAATGTGGCAATTTTTTCTTGATTTTTTGTGCTTTGTTTAGCGTTTTTTGCTTCCGTTTTACGCATGGGTTCTGCTGGCAGATAAGGTGTTGGTGTAGCCAACTTTACCCAAGAATGATCTATGTTTGGATTCAATTTTATTTGATAATCTTTAATAGAAACAAAATACCTGTATGAACCTTTTACACCCAAATAATCTCCCTGAGCAGTAAAATCATAACTAATAGGTAACCAAACAAAGGGATAATTGGGCACTGCCTGAAACCTGGTTTTAGTAATTACCTTAACACCTTGTTCTTCTCTTGTTAGCCATAAACTATGAATGCACCAAAGTTTATCTATGATGTAAATATCTCCTGTAAAAACATCATTTCCTTTGCGCTTGGGTTCAACTTTTATCTTATTAATTTCTACTCCATTTTCATAAAAACTGCCACTTAAGGTAAAATTATAAACGCTAAATGCTTGCGGAGACAAAGGAGAAACTATCTCCTCATTTTTATTGCTATACCAGCTACCCCTTATCATGCGCATGGGTTTGGGAGCGCCGTTGTTGGGCATTGTTGAAGAGATAGATAGTACTTTTTCTTTGTAGGTAGCGGGTTGTAAAAACTGCAATTCGTTCACGCTTTCTGTTAAATATGATTTACCAACTTCTACACCAAAAGATTTAATAGCTGGCTTTAATATTCGGGGTGAATCATCTACTTTTCCAGTTCCTTTTACATATACTTTTGCTTGGTAACTAAGTACTTGCCTATTATAATAAGGCGCAGATCCAATGGCTTTGCGCATAATGGTATGGGCTAGATTTTCACTTTTGCTGCTAACTTTAAGTTCTTTAAAAGTATATACTTGTTCGCTTAAAATTGGTTCGATCCGAACCCAATCATTTTCTATCTTTATGGGTATGAGGAGGGTTTGATAATCTACACTTTTAATAGCTAATTGGTATGAACCATTGTTTAATGCCAAGCTAAAAGTACCATCTGTGGCTGTGTGGGTGCCTAATTGGGTACCTTGCACATATACACTAACATAAGATAATAACTCGCCTTGTTTGTTTTTTAGTATTCCCTTTACGCCTTGTGCATGAGATTGGTTCAAACAGAAAAAGAATATGAAACAGTATTTAAAGAGGCTTTGCATTGCGGCTAAGATGCAAAAACTTTTTTATTTTCAAAAGAGTCATAATTTCCTATTTTCGCAGTTCAATTAAGTAATTACAAAATACATGGCAAATACTGGCGATTTATTTAAAGGTTGTTTCATAAGGCATAACAACGAATTGTGTCAGGTGATGGAATACCAACACCGCACACCAGGAAATTTAAGAGCATTTTACCAAGTGGTTTTGCGCAACGTAAAATCTGGTAAGCAAATGGAACACCGTTTTCGCGCAGGCGAATCGGTAGAAATGGTTAGGGTGGAGTTTAAAGAAATGCAATTCTTGTACAAAGATGGTACAAGTTTGGTCATCATGGATCCAGAAACTTTCGATCAAATCTACATTGAAGAATCTTTGCTAGGAGATTCTGTTAAGTTCTTAAAAGAAGAAATGATTTTAAAGGTTTCTTTTGAAGGTGATTTATGTTTAAGTGCAGAAATGCCAACTTTTGTTATTCTTACTATTGATTATGCAGAACCTGGAGTAAAAGGTGATACTGCAACTAATACACTAAAACCAGCTCGTTTGGATAATGGTGCTGAGGTAATGGTTCCATTATTTGTAAACCCAGGCGATAAGGTAAAAGTAGACACCCGCACGGGAGATTACGTTGAGCGAGTGAAGTAATTAAAGGGTGGGTTTGGCATAAAATCCAGTTCCGTTATATGCTCTTTTTCCAGGAGATTCCATACATGCTGCAGTGCAACATCCTTCCATTTCTTTGGAACAGATGTTGCACATAGTGAATTGCTCATTACAGTCTACGTTGGCGCAATTTAAACTACGTGCTACCTTAACTCCACATTTTTTGCAGGTGGAAATAATTTCTGGGTTTACCTCATTGATAGGTATGGTTACCCTACCATCAAATACATATAAAACGCCGTCAAAGTCTTTGCCTCCAGTTTCTTTGGCGTATCCAATAATTCCATCGTACAATTGGTATACATCCTTAAAACCTTGCTCCAATAAATAAGCAGAAGCTTTTTCGCATTTGATGCCACCAGTGCAATAAGTAACAACTTTTTTGTCTTTATATTGCTCTAACTCCTTAACTTTTTCTGGAAATTCTCTAAAGGTTTCCATATCAAAGGTGATGGCGTTTTTAAACTTTCCCATACGTGTTTCGTAGTTAGATCGCACATCTACCACAATCACATCGTCTTTTTGCTGCATTTCTTGAAACTCTTTACCATGCAAGTGTTTCCCAGTAAGGCGTATTGGATTTACGTTTTTTAAGCCAGAGTGTACAATCTCATTTTTTAAGCGCACATGCAAGCGATTAAAAGGGATGTGGTTAAATTCATCTATTTTAAAGCTGATGCCTTCAAAACGCGGGTCAGATTTTAAGTCATCCATGTATACGTTCATTTGCTGCGGGGTGCCAGAAATGGTGCCATTTATGCCTTCTCGGGCAATGTAAATTCTACCTTTTATTCCTAATTTTTTGCAATAGGCTAAGTGGTAGCCAACATAATCTTCTGCATCAAAAAGTGGCGTATAAAAGTAATAGGCTAAGACCCAATAAACTGATTTATTTTTCATAATCTCAGGCAAATTTAGCCATATTTTGAAATCTGCTCAAACAAATTATCATATTTTTCTAAAATTGATTTTTTTATAAAAATCATGTAGGAGTAAAGTCATATCATTGAACCAATGCATTATGTTTCTAATTTATTTACTGCTAAACTTGTGGCTAAACTTTTAACCCGTATCTTGGCTTAGGCTATTTATTCATGGCTTTCATTGATCTGGTTTATTAAAATTAATTGAATACTATGAAGCAACTGATATTAAGATTAATTATTCCACTGAGCGTCATCTCCATGTTTTTAGTAACAAAGTGGTGGTTTGCTTTACCGATTGATGGCCCCGACAAACTCTATTGGGGATTTCCTTTCCCATTTTTGGGTCAAGGGTTTCATACTTCTATGTCGTTTCAATTTTTTGTATTGGAATTTATAGCCGATATCATCATTTACTTTTCAGCTTGGCTATGTTTTTTCTATCTTATTTCTACTAAGTATAAGATTTCTAAACTGAGTAAATTATTATCAAAGTCAGTTTATGCCATTGCGCTGGTTTTGGCTCTTGGTTTTGTCCTTTTAGTTAGTACATCAAACCCAATATTTCTATTGAAAAGGGATTATGATTGGAAAATTTTGCAAACCGGACATGTTTTTATTTGGCAGGAAACACCTTGGCCTGATAGAGATTGATTGCACCAATTAAATACACCCTGTGTTACGCAAAACCAAAGAGATTTGGATAAATAAAAAATTATTGAATATTTTTGAATAGTTGCTTAATGCTATGCCTACCATGACTAAAAAGAAAAGTTGGCTTGAAAAATTGAATGAGAAACGTCAAACTCAAGTAAAACGAATAGAAATTGACTTTGCAGACATTCCCGCGGGAAGTAATATGCTCATTTCAACTCCACAAATAATTGATAGTTATATTAACCAAATTGGTTATGGTAAAAGAATAAATCTTAAAATAATGCGTAAAGATCTTGCATTAGCAAATCATGCTGATTATACCTGCCCTGTAACTACTGGGATTTTTTTGCGCATTGTAGCTGAGGCCAATTATGAAAAATTGCTCCAAGGAATGAATGCTACTGAAATTACCCCATTTTGGAGAGTAATTGAACCCAATAGTCCCTTGGCTAAAAAACTCACATTTGGACAAGAATTTATTCTGAAACAATTGGAAAATGAAGAGAATTAGCATACTGCCCATATTTAAATGAATAGTTTTGGTGTCGAATTTAATCTACTCATTTTTGCAATAATTTAAATTCATTTCTAATTCTTTTTTGTCATTAATAACTGAAAATATTTATTATTGAAAAAACAAATAATAGAATTATTCATACCTATGACAAATATGAGAAAACCTTTCACCGCTATGATGCTCATTACCATGGCTATCATCCTTTTTTCCTTTACGATTCCTTCTGGCTGGTTCAAAGCAGGTAGTGCACCTAAAAGCTACGATATGGGCGTGGATTTGGGT
>CANHDN010000152.1 GCA_947459415.1 Bacteroidota bacterium | reverse complement strand
TGCGTATTATAAAACGAAAGAATTTCCCATCAATTTATTGAAAAACCAATTTGGTCAAAATCCGGAAGAAGTTATCAATAGCTCCATCGAATTATTAGAATACGAGATTGCCAATACCCTGCGCAAAGCTACCCAAGAAAAAACTAAAAAAATTGCCATCATAGAAGACCATGGCGAACTAGGCCGATGGGATTTGGCTGAGGCACAAGCCATGTTGGGCCAATATTACGAAGTAGAAAGATTGCCCTTATCTATCCAAGTTCCGCAGCGCTTATTTGATTTTGCAGGAATTATTATTGCTAAACCCACCCAAGAAATAAGCGAGTTTGATAAGTTTAAAATAGATCAATACATTATGCATGGCGGTAAAGTATTGTGGTTGGTAGAATCGCAATTAGCCAGCATGGATAGCCTACAAAATGAGAACCTATTTGTGAGTACCACCTATCCGGTGCACATAGATGACATGTTATTTAAATATGGCATTCGCATCAATGGTAATATTATACAAGATTTGCAATGCAATGGCATACCCGTTTTAAGCGGCATGAAAGATGGGGTACCTCAACAAAAATTATTGCCTTGGCCCTTTTATCCAGTGGCACCAGGTTTTGGCAACCACCCAATTATTAAAGGGGTTGAACCCATTTGGTTTCAGTTTGCGGCTTCTATAGACACTTTGGCCAATCCGGCCATTAAGAAAACGGTCTTGGTTCAAACATCTCCGTACAGCAGGGTTTTAAGTGCGCCAGTAAGGGTAGATTTAAATACTGCCCGCCTAGATTTGCAGCCCGAGATGTTTAGAAGAAATAGTAATGGTAATTTTATTACAGGGGTATTGTTAGAAGGAACTTTTACCTCTAATTTTAGGTATAGGTATGATGCCAGTAAAACACCAGAATTGCCATTTAAAGATCAGGTAGAACACAATAAAATGATTGTAATTTCTGACGGAGATGTGATACGCAATCAATTTAAAAAATCTACCGGGGAAGTATTCCCGCTGGGTTATGACAGGTACACACGCGAGACATTTGGCAATAAAAAGTTTATTCAAAATTGCATCGATTATTTGTGCGATGATAGCGGCATTATTGAGGTACGTGGCAAAGAAATTCAGTTAAGACTGCTAGATAAAGGAAAGGTAAAAAAAGACCGCAACTTTTGGGTTGCTATAAACATAGGACTCCCCATCATTCTTATCCTTCTATTTGGGTTTAGTAACCATGTAATTAGAAAAAGAAAATACGCCTAAAAATTCATGAATAAACAAACTAAATTATTAATAATCATCTTACTTCTGGTGGGTTCGGCCTATTATATGGTTTCTAAAAAACCATGGAGAACCGCAGATAAAGCAGTAAATGCTTTTGCCATTGAAGATACTGCTAGCATCAGTAAAATATTTATGGCCAACAAAAGAGGTGAAAAAGTTTTGTTAGAAAAACAGGCCAATAATGAATGGGTGGTAAATGGAAAAGTACCAGCAGATTTGCCAAAAATTCAATTGTTATTAAGTACGCTTAAACAAATGGAAATACAAATGCCCATTCCGGCTTCTATGCATAATACGGCCATCGCTATTTTGGCTTCGAGGGGAGTAAAAACTGAAATTTATGCGGGAGACAAACTCATAAAAACCATGTATGTGGGTAGTGAAACGCCAGATAAAACAGGTACATTTATGTTGTTAGAGGGTGAAGATGAGGTATACTCAGTGCATATTCCGGGATTTGTTGGATACCTCACACCACGCTTTTTTATGACTGAAATTAAATGGAGAAACAAATTGGTTTTTAATTATTTGCCAGATGAGATTGCATCATTTAATTTGAATTATACCCAAAATAAAGCCGAATCTTTTAGCTACCAAAAAGACCTGTTTGCTCAGCAAAATAGCCTCAAAAATGCCAGCGGAGAATTGGTTATGGCCGATACTCAGCAGGTGAAAGTGTTTTTGAGCGCCTTTCAAAATAAATACGTAGAAGGTTATTACGACGATAGCACCTTTACCCCAATCGAGCGAGATTCATTGTTTAAGTTAAGTCCTTTTTGCGAGCTTACATTACAATCGGTTCAGGGTAAAAAACACCAATTAACTTTTTATGTAAAACCCATTGGAGATAGAACCAAAGAACGGTATGATGAACAAGGAAATGAATTGCCAGTTGACCCAGAAAAATTCTATGTGCGCATAGATCATATTGAGCAAATAGCATCCATTCAAGAATATGCATTCAGAAATATCTTAACTAAATTGAGTCGTTTAAAAAAACGATAAAACCCAGTCCTTTAAATTCAAGGATTTAGGCATACATTTGTAACAATGGAAATTTGGATCATTATTATTGGTAGCATTTTATTTTCTGCATTTTTTGCTGGAATGGAAATTGCATTTATATCTGCCAACAAACTATTAATAGAACTAAAACATAAACAAGGTAGTTCTTATGCCTCCTTGCTATCACCCTTTGTTGCCAATCCATCAAAATTTATTAGCACCACCCTCATTGGCAACAATATTGGGCTGGTGGTTTATGGAATTTATATGGCCAAATTATTAAATCCATTTTTACTTTTCTGGATCCCAGCATTGGAGCGTAGTGTGATACTCTTGCTGTCTTTACAAACCATTATTTCTACCCTCATTGTATTGGTAACGGCAGAATTTTTACCAAAAGTATTATTCAGAATTAACCCAGATAATTTGCTGAAAATTCTGATTTTCCCTTTCATGGTTTTCTATTATTTATTTTGGCCAGTAGTAGCTTTTATCACTTGGCTTTCAAAACGTATATTAAGCAAACTGAGTGGTGCCCAATTTAAAGAAAACACCCCTGCATTTAGTAAGGTAGATTTAGATCAATACATAGATCAAATTAACGACCAAGATTTGCCAGATGATGCAGAGGTTGATACAGAAATTTTTAAAAACGCCTTAGACTTCAGCAATATCAAAGTGCGTGAATGTTTGGTACCAAGAACAGAATTAGTTTCTATGGATATTGATTCTGGCATTGAACAATTGTATCAAAAATTTATTGAAACCGGATTAAGCAAAATTTTGATTTACAAGGAAGACCCAGATCAAATTATTGGGTACGTGCATCAAAAAGAAATGTTTAAAAAACCACAATCAACACAAAGCATCATTATTCCGATAGAGATAGCCACAGAAACCATGAGCATCATGGATTTATTAAATAAGTTTATTCGCAACCGAAAAAGCTTGGCACTGGTGGTTGATGAGCTTGGGAGCACCGCTGGCATCATTACAATTGAAGATATTTTAGAAGAGGTTTTTGGCGAAATAGAAGATGAGCATGATGTAGAAGATTTATTAGAGGAAAAAATAAATGAAAAAGAATTTAGGTTCTCTGCGCGTCAAGAGGTAGATTACTTAAACAATACCTACGATTTAAACATTCCGGAGGGCGATTACCATACCTTGGGTGGTTATATTTTAACCAGACACGAAAACATCCCGAGTGCAGGTGAAAAAATATTGCTCGACAATTTTGAACTCCATATTGAGCAAATAAAAAACGCCAGAATTGAGGTGATTACCCTGAGGGTAATAAACAAAGTAAACGACTAAAATACCCTCAGAATTTTTATTTTTCTTTCATTAAATTCAAAAAAATCTCCCTGCTTTTTGCCCAACATAGCCTTGGCAATTGGCGATACAGGAGATACTAGCATTACCTTATTCTGATTGAATAAAACAGCGCTCAAGGCAACTGCTAACCAATACCAATTGGTTTCGGTTTGAACCAAAGCGCCCATTTCTACTTTTGAATGCACATAATCTAAATTAATTTGAATCAGTTTAGCATATTCTGTTTGCAGTTCAGATAAACGCTTGGCATGCATATCTCGCTCCAATTGCCCCATGGCTCTGCCCGTTTCATATTTATCTCCCATGCTACTCTTTTCATTGCTATTGGCAGATTCTTGCGCCGCTTTCATGGCTAACTCGGCATCCCGCATTTTCTCTTCTAACAGCGCTTTGCACACATTGGCCAATTCTGTTTTGTTCATGGTGCGAAGGTAAGGAAAACAAAAAGCTAAATTCCTTTTTCGCCAAACAATCTGTATCATTGCAGGTAATAAATGATACCATGAAAGACGTTTTTGTAATTGATGCTTTGCGCACACCCATAGGTAAATATGCTGGTTCATTAAGTTCTATCAGACCAGATGATTTGGCTGCTATGGCCATAAAAGCACTGATAGAACGTAACCCTTCTGTAGATGTAAATGAGATTGAAGATGTCATTCTAGGTGCGGCTAATCAAGCCGGTGAAGACAATAGAAATGTGGCCCGTATGGCTTTGTTATTGGCGGGTTTACCTACCCACATTGGTGGCAATACCGTAAATAGATTGTGTGCAAGCGGATTGCAAAGCATCATGGATGCTAGTAGGGCGATACAAGCTGGCGATGGCGATATATACATAGCAGGTGGCGTTGAAAGTATGAGCAGAGCGCCTTTTGTAATGGCTAAAGCAGATACAGCCTTTTCTAGGGTGCCAGAAATATATGATACCACCATAGGTTGGCGTTTTACCAACAAGGCATTGAGCGCCTTGTATCACCCATACAGCATGGGTGAAACCGCAGAAAATGTAGCAGCAAAATGGAATATTAGCAGAGAGGCACAAGATGCCTTTGCCGCAGCATCTCAGCAAAGATACCAAGCCGCACATGAGGCCAATCGTTTTGCAGAAGAACTTATTTCTGTGGCCATCATGCAGAAAAAAGGCGACCCAAAAATATTCATCAAAGACGAACATCCGCGTTTAAGCAGCCTCGAGGAATTGGCTAAACTAAAACCGGCCTTTAAAAAAGAGGGTTCTGTAACCGCCGGAAACTCAAGCGGCATAAACGATGGTTCGGCCATGCTTTTATTAGCCAGCGAAGAGGC
>CANHDN010000151.1 GCA_947459415.1 Bacteroidota bacterium | reverse complement strand
GATTTAAAATTGCCCGGGCTCATTTTATTTACACCTATAAAAAATATTTGTATCTGGGATTATAATCCAAGTAACAACTTATTTAAATCAGCTCCTTGTGTTAGCAATAAAGCCGGATTTTCTAAACATTGCTTTACTTTGACCAAAAATCCAACGGATTCTCTTCCATCTATAATTCTATGATCATAGCTAAGTGCCACATACATGATTGGTCTAATGACAATTTGCCCATTCTGAACAACGGCACGTTCTACAATGTTATGCATTCCTAAAATGGCAGATTGCGGTGGATTAATAATGGGTGTGCTTAACATAGAGCCAAAAACACCTCCATTGGTTATGGTAAAGGTACCTCCTGTCATTTCCTCTAAGCTCAATTTATTATCACGAGCTTTACCAGCTAATCTCATTACCTCAGATTCTACCGCTGCTAAACTCATACTTTCTGCATTTCTAATAACAGGTACCACTAATCCTTTTGGGGCACTCACCGCTATAGAAATATCACAATAATCGTGGTAAATAATTTCTTCTCCGTTTAAATAAGCATTTACAGCTGGGAATTGTTGTAAAGCCACACAAACTGCTTTGGTAAAGAAACTCATGAATCCTAAATTAACGCCATGTGTTTCTTTAAACTGATTTTTAAATTGATTACGCAAATCCATGATAGGCTTCATATCTACTTCATTAAAAGTAGTTAGCATAGCGGTTTCATTCTTAGCAGCCAATAAACGTTTAGATACTGTTTTGCGTAAAGAAGTCATTTTCTCTACCCTATCAATCCTAGATTTTTGCTCATTATGCGTAGTTTTTAGTTCTGCTTTTAGGGCATCACTTTTTAAAATACGGCCATCTTTACCTGACCCAATAACTTGAGCAGGATTAATGCCCTTTTCAGCTAATATTTTTTGTGCAGCAGGTCCTGCTGTTCCGGTTGCATAATTAGTTTTAACAGGTTCATCCGCTTTTTTTGCAGGCGCAGATTCAGCAGATTTTGTAGCAGGCGCTTTTACTTCTGGCTGAGCCATGCCAGCAGGACGGGCTGCTTCGGTATTTATTTCGGCAATTAAATCCCCAACTTTGATGGTATCCCCTTCATTTCCATGTGTTGTTAAAACACCAGAGGCTTCTGCATTTAACTCAAAAGTAGCCTTATCGCTTTCGAGTTCGCATAACAATTCATCCATCTCCACATAATCACCCGTTTTTTTATTCCAGCGAGCAATTGTTACTTCACTAATAGATTCACCAACAGTTGGAACATTTATTTTTAACATAATTTAAAGGATAAATACATTTGCAAATAAAGCTAATAAGAAAAGATTATTCAAATAAATGAATGAATTGATTTAAAATTAATTAGACATGAGTTGAAAAAAAACCTAAATTTGTGTTAATCAAAGACAAATAAACAAATAAACATGAAAAAAGTTACACTCATTTTTCTTTTCTCAACACTGTTTTGGTCCCAAGTTTCCTCATCAAACCAATCCGATAGCTTATTCGGACGTAGGATAGGTATTTCTGCACAAGCAGGAAGTTTGGGAATTGGAGGAAGTTTCAATTTAAGAATCTCCAAGAAAATTGAACTTAGCCTTTCTTATTCTTTATTGGATATTTCAACTAAACTAGAAACAAGTTTTGATGGACAAGCAGTTGATTTAACAATCAATAACAGAAATAACTATAGTTCATTCATTGTTAATCTCTACCCAAGTATTCACTCTAGTTTTCATTTCCTAATGGGTGCAATATTTTCTAAAAATGAATTTCCTATCAATGCCGTTTCTAGAGACAGTCAAAGCTACCAAAAAATTATATTCTCACCCGAGCAATTAGGTAAATTAGATTTCACTTTCAAAGGTTCAGAAATAATGCCAGTTTTGGGTATCGGATTTGGAAGGACAATTCCAAAGAATAGATTAGGAATTGGTTTAGATTTAGGCGCCGCCTACCTAGGCAAATTAACATCAAGTATCTCAGCTAATAAAGCATTTGAACCTGCTGCTAATTCAAATAACGAAAAGGTTTTAAATGATGCTTTCTCTACCATAAATTGGTATCCATTTTTACAGATGAAGATTAATTTTAAAATATACTAAACCTTATGAAAAAAATACTCTTTTACTCAATTTTATCATTGATAATCTTTAGTTTGCAATGGGCTTGTAAGAATCCTTTAAATGAACTCACAGACTTTAAATTGAACATAAACGGTGGCGCTTTAATTAATCCAATTACTACTATCAATTTCTCTTATGATGATAGTTCTAAAGCAATTCCAAATAATATTAAAGTATCGTTTACAGGAAGCGGTGCAAAATATTTATATGATGAATTTGGCCAACATCTTTTCAATATTTCTCCGAATGGAAGTCTCAAGCTAATCCTAGACCCAAACGCAAATCCTACAAAAGAAAATCCAGTTATGGTCAGAATCTCCGTAACTGCAGATAATTGTATTCCTTTTGAAGATTATATTTACATTTTCGATAGAAATGAAACCAAAATTACTTTCCTACTTACCAAAGAGTCAAATGCACCAGCCAACTACAAAATACAAAATTACACATTAGATTTCTTGGGAAAAAAAGCAAGTGACTCACTGATTCTGGAACATACAAATAAAGATGGAATCAAATTTAAGTTTACGTATCCCAAACAAGGTGTGATTTTTATAAATAAGCAAGATGTTTACTTTTATGAAGATGTTATCAGAACTTCAAAAGTACCCATCAAACGTGACACAATTGTATTAGATACAATTACGGTTATTAAAAATGCCACCAAATTTCACAATAATCAGCCAATTGATGGAACTACTGAAAGAATTTTAGCTCCTGTTAAAAAGAGTATCACTATTGGTTTTTGGGATTCAAGTTATTCTGTTCCAGTAAGAAGATTTCAAACAATTTGTGACACCATCCCGGTACAAAATGTTCTGGCAACTGTATACTCAAACACAGATAATATTGTTTTTGCTAGTGGTTTTTATGATGAAAACGGCAACTATATAGATAAACCAAGAAAATTTGTGGGTGCTGTGCAAATTCCCAGAGTACATTTTTACACAAACGACAAAAAAGGTTATATCTACCCAGTTTATTCTGGCGGTGTAAAAGGTCCTAAAATAGAAATATTTTTTAATGAGGTTGCCAATTATAATTTATTTATGAGTGGAACCGGATACGATAAAAATACTGGAAAATATTTTGCAGTAGAATCTGCAATCCCATTCAAAGATTTGAAATTCGACCCTAGTACAAAACAATTTTTATTTGAGAATAATCTATTTCAAACAAACTCTTTCTTTTTTTATAAATCAATTGAAGTTGGTTGTGGATTTGGGTCAATCAATTGGAATACAAAAAACACTGATTTACTAAACTTTGACATAGATTATATGATTCAAACTAAACATCAATACATATGGGGAAGTTTTTCTCCATACAATCCGAATGATGGTATTAGAATGGCAGGATTTGCTGGAGAAGATGAAGCAACAGTTACAGTAACATTGGACCACTCAGTAAATAGATGTAAAGGGAATCCTGTTCTATACAGAAAAACAGAGAAAATTAATATTTGCAACCAAATAGGAGTGCCATTTCTGTTTAACATAGATTATAATACCAATGATTTCCTCAGTAAATATACTTTTGTTCCCGTGAATGTCACCACAGACTTAATTTGCAGAACTGGAAGTAAAGTAACGCTTCCAAATCAAGTAATAAACTTTAGAAGAGAAAGTTGCCCTAATATTTCAGGAAAATTATACCTAGACAATGGCAAGGGTTTATATTCATTGTTATTAGGAGAAACCTACACTATGTTTGTATTCAGTCCTGAAAACAATCAAGAATTATCAAATAAGTTTACTTTAATTGGTGAAGGAGCTCAAACTATTGCAGGTGTTATTACAGATCAAAATGGAAATGTAACAGATACAGCCTATCAAGGAAAGTTAACTTTTGATCCAACAAAAGTTAAATACAACTTACATATAGATTTATATAACAAAGTATTTAAGTATAAAATTCCGGGCTGCAATTAGGCTATCAACGATATTTTAAACGCGTGAGGGCTTTTTGCTCCGCGCGTTTATAGATTAACTCGGCTAGTTTTGGAGCTATTTCTTTGGGATCACTTGCATTAAAAACCGCTTTAACTTTCAATTCATCAACATCTATTCTGTAAAGAATATTCCAGAGTTTTTCTAAATCATGCAGCAATAACTGAACCAAAGCCGCTGTTAAAAACTCCTTTATTTGCGATTCAGATACACCAACAGTTAGCTCAAAATCTTTTTGAATTATTTCTAAAGTACTTTTAAAAAGATCTTGGTTCATACTGCGAAGAAAGCCAAAAAGTTGGCATTCACTTGTATTTATAAAATTTATTAAAAGTATTATTCAAATTTCGGAAAGAATCAATTAATTTGCGGCAATTTTAACAAATAAGGCTTGTTTAAAACCAAGACACAATCTTGACTGGTAAAATTTAATAAGAAATAACATATATGGTATTTGATTTAGAGATGATTAAAGCGGTATACAACCGCATGGATGAGCGAATTTCTGCGGCTAGAAAAGTAGTTAACAAACCTTTAACCTTGGCAGAAAAAATATTATACAGCCATTTAACTGAAGGTAATGCTTCTCAGGCCTATCATAGAGGTAGCAGCTATGTAGATTTTGGTCCGGATAGGGTTGCGATGCAAGATGCTACTGCCCAAATGGCTTTGCTTCAATTTATGCAAGCAGGCAGACCAAAAGTTGCGGTTCCGTCAACCGTTCATTGCGATCATTTAATTACAGCGAAAGTAGGTGCCGAACAAGATTTAGCATATGCTAATAAAGAAAGCAAAGAAGTTTATGATTTCTTAGCATCTGTTTCTAATAAATATGGAATAGGATTCTGGAAACCAGGCGCAGGTATCATTCACCAGGTAGTATTAGAAAACTATGCCTTCCCGGGTGGAATGATGATTGGAACAGATTCACATACTGT
>CANHDN010000150.1 GCA_947459415.1 Bacteroidota bacterium | reverse complement strand
GAGTGAGAGTATCATCTTCCGCGACTTTGCCCACGCGCCTTCCAAACTAAAAGCAACCGTAAATGCCGTACGCGAATTATACCCCAATAGAAAGCTAATTGCCATTTACGAATTACATACCTACAGTAGCCTAAACAAGGACTTTTTGCCACATTATACAGATTGCTTGGTTCAGGCAGATGTTAAGGCGGTTTTATTTAGCAAACATGCGTTAGAAATCAAAAAAATGCCCATGCTGAGCAAGGAGGAAGTTGCCAATGGTTTTGGTGAAGGCGTGCAAGTTTTTACAGACAAAAACGAATTGCGTGCCTTTATTGTATCACATTATTCTGGTCATGAAAACTTGTTGTTAATGAGCAGCGGTACTTTTGATGGGATGAGTTTGGAGTTTTAACCCAAACTCTTCCTTAACACCTCAATTTTGGCGGCGGCATCGGCTTTTTTCTGGCGCTCTTTTTCTACCAACTCTGGTTTGGCATTGGCCACAAATTTTTCGTTGCTTAACTTAGCATCTACCGATTTCATGAACCCTTCTAAATAGGCAATTTCCTTCTCTATTTTTTCGCGCTCAGCGGCTTCGTCTACCTGCAGATTTAATACCACAAATAGTTCATCAGTATCAACAGGTAGTAAAGTAGTACCTTGAGGTTGAGCCTCCACAAAAGAAATAGCGCTTACATTAGCAAGCTTTTGTATTAAGAAAGTATAGGGCGCATACAAAGTTTGGTCCTTTGCTTTGATAGCTATTTCAAATGCTTCTTTCGGACTTAAACCTTTAGCATTTCTGAGATTTCTTATTTGCTGAATGCTTTCAAAAACACGCGATAAATTAGGCGCATCAACACCCACAGCTGCGGGATAATTGGCTACACAAATAGAATCACCCGTTTTGCGTTCAGCCATATTTTGCCAAATTTCTTCGGTTATAAATGGCATAAAAGGATGCAGTACTTTCATCAATTCTTCAAAAAATGAAAGCGTAGTTTGATAGGTACTTTCGTTCATAGGTTCGCCATAAACTGGCTTCACCATTTCTAAATACCAAGCACAAAAATCGTCCCAAATAAGCTTGTAAATACTCATTAAAGCCTCACTTAAGCGATAGCCTTTGTACTTATCTTCAATATCAATTAAAGCATCGTGCAACCTCCCTGCAAACCAATCTGCACTCAACTTATTAGCTGCTAATATTTCTGGGCTGAACCCATTATCTGGCTTCACTTCCCAGCCTTTAACTAATCTAAACGCATTCCAGATTTTGTTGGCAAAATTTCTTCCCTGCTCCACCTGACTATCATCAAAAAGAATATCGTTACCCGCTGGTGAGCACAATAACATTCCCATGCGCACTCCATCTGCACCATATTTGGCAATAAGGTCTAAAGGGTCTGGAGAATTACCTAATGACTTACTCATTTTGCGGCGTTGTTTATCTCTCACAATACCGGTATAATACACATTCTTAAAAGGTTTTTCTCCACGCCATTCATAGCCTGCCATGATCATTCTAAACACCCAGAAAAACATAATTTCGGGGGCCGTAACTAAATCATTGGTTGGATAAAAATGTTTGATATCTGCATTGTCAGGATCTTCAAATCCATCAAAAACTGAGATAGGCCATAACCAAGAACTAAACCAAGTGTCTAGTACGTCATCGTCTTGTTTTAAGCTGTTAGCTGTTAGCTCTTGGCCTTTGGCTTTTAAAATGTCTAGTGCTTCTGATTCTGTTTTAGCTACCGCAACCAGGTTTCCTTTTTCATCGTACCAAGCCGGAATTCGTTGTCCCCACCAAAGTTGCCTGCTAATGCACCAATCTTTGATATTATCAATCCAGTGTTTGTAGGTATTTTTCATTTTAGCCGGGTGAAATTGAATTTCATCGCTCATTACCGCATCTAATACTTGCGGGTTTCTAGCCATAAATTGCTTCATGTCTACCCACCATTGAAGGCTTAAACGAGGCTCAATAACAGCACCCGTGCGTTCACTGGTTCCTACTTGATTTTTATATTCCTCAATTTTTAGAATATGTCCTGCCTCTTCTAAATCTATGGCAATTTGTTTTCTAACCGCAAAACGATCTTTACCAATATACCTTTCATCTTTAGCCTCAGCATTTAAAAATCCACTTTCATCTAAGATATCAATAACAGGTAATTGGTATTTCTGACCCAAAGCATAATCATTCACATCATGCGCTGGAGTAACCTTTAAGCAACCTGTTCCAAAATCAGTAGCAACATATTCATCGGCAATAATTGGAATTTCACGATTTAAAAAAGGCACCAAAACTTTTTGGCCATGCAAGTGTAAAAAACGCTCATCTGTTGGATTCACACAGATAGCCACATCAGCTAAAATTGTTTCAGGTCTGGTAGTTGCAATGGTAACAAAATCACCACTGCCATCTGCCATAAAATACTTAATATAATATAACTTTGATTGTACTTCTTTGTGAATTACTTCCTCATCGCTGAGGGCAGTTTTACCCTGTGGATCCCAATTTACCATGCGCAAACCCCGGTAAATTAAGCCCTTGTTATACATATCAATAAATACATCTATAACCGCCTCACTTAATTTAGGCTCCATGGTAAAACGCGTTCTATCCCAATCGCAGCTGGCACCTAATTTTTTTAGCTGATCTAATATAATTCCGCCATACTTTTCTTTCCAAGACCAAGCATGTTTCAAAAAATCTTCTCTGCTTAAATCAGATTTTTTGATTCCCTGCTCACGCAATAACTGAACCACTTTAGCTTCGGTAGCAATAGATGCATGATCGGTTCCTGGCACCCAACAGGCATTTTTACCTTGCATACGAGCTTTTCTTACCAAAACATCTTGTATGGTATTATTAAGCATATGACCCATATGCAAAACACCCGTAACATTTGGTGGTGGAATCACAATGGTATAAGCTTCCTTTTCCGGGTTGGCTTCTGCATGAAAAAACTTCTGGTTCAACCAATAGGCATACCATTTATCTTCAAAATCTTGTGGCGTATATGTTTTTGCTAATTCATTCATATTTATAGCTGTTGGCCTTTAGCTTTTGGCTATTGGCAATTAGATTTTATTTAATTTTTAGGCCTACTAAATTATTCAATTTTAAAATTAATTCAACTTATTTATTTTAAAGGCCAAGGGCTAAAAGCCAATAGCTAAAGGCCAATAGCTAAATAAAGGCCAGAAAAAAACAAAAACCCCGACCCAAATGAATGAGCCGGGGTCTATTGCTTAAGTTATTAAATTTTTACCCTCTTCTTTCTTTAATCTTAGCATTTTTACCCTTAGCTTCACGTAAGTAAAACAAACGAGCTCTGCGGACTTTCCCACGCATTACTAATTCAATTTTATCTATGTTTAAGCTGTATAATGGAAAAATACGCTCTACCCCTACACCATTAGAAATTTTACGAACAGTTACTGTTTCACTTAATCCAGCATTTCTGCGCTGAATAACTACACCTTGGTATTGCTGAATACGCTCTTTTGCGCCTTCACGAATTTTATAGTGTACATTAATGGTATCTCCAGCGGCGAATGCCGGGAAGGTTTTTCCTTGTGTAAATTCTTGCTCTACAAATTTTATTGCGTCCATGTTGCTATTCTTTTCTAAAAATCGGACTGCGAAAATAGACTTTTTCATTTAAATACAAAAGAGTCATTGAAAAAAAAATATTCAAAGAAAAATACCAGTATAGCTATTGGCCTTTAGCTATTGGCCTTTAGCTAGTTGCAAAACAAAAAACTTTATTTAATTTGTTAGTCAAATCCAAAAAGCTAAAGGCTAATAGCCAATAGCCAATAGCTACTCTCCTAATTTCGGGCGTCTTTCTTTGGTTCGAATCAAACTTTGCTCGTGGCGCCATTCATCTATTTTAGCTTGGTGACCAGATAATAAAACCGCTGGAACCTCCCATCCCTGATAATTCGCTGGGCGCGTATAAACAGGCGGACTAATTAAGTCGTCTTGAAAGGAATCACTCAGGGCCGAGGTTTCGTCATTCAATGCTCCCGGAATTAATCGAACAATGGCATCTATCATGGCAGCTGCGGCTATTTCTCCGCCCGTTAACACAAAGTCTCCCAAGCTCAATTCTCGCGTAACCAAATGTTCTCTAACCCGCTCATCTACTCCCTTGTAATGACCACATAAAAAAATGAGATTTTTTTTAGTTGATAATTCATTGGCAATTTTCTGAGTAAATGGCTCACCATCCGGACTCATGTAAATAACCTCATCATAGGTACGTTGCTCTTGTAAATGTTGCAAACATCTGTGAATAGGTTCAACTTGCATGACCATGCCGGCTCCACCGCCAAAAGGATAATCATCTACATTTTTATGCTTAGAGAGCGAATAATCTCTAATATTATGCTTATCAATATTCACCAAACCTCGCTCCATGGCACGTTTGATAATAGACTCCGTAAAAGGTCCATCAAAAATTTGGGGAAATAATGTTAAAATATCAACCTGCATGTATCAGTTAAAATTCAAATTAAGACCTGAAATCAGGAACTCATTGCGAAATTTGTTAAAAGGAATTATTTTTTATCAGCTAATACCTTAATTGCTTCTGCATTAGTAGGGTCCAATTCAATTATCTTCTTATAAAATTCTTTAGCTTCTGTTATCTTATCTTTATTGATTAAGTAATACCCTAAATACCTATAAGCATTTATTAAACCAGACTTGTTTTTTACCTTTAGGTTATTTTCAAATTTCTCAGGATCTACAGTTAGCAATTCAAGATATTTTTCGTATTGCGCTTTAGGTGCTTCAGTTTTAAAATCGGGATCTAAACTCGTTAAACAATTCCCTCTCCAAAGGTATGAATCTGGATAATCTGGCTTCATTTCAGAAACACGAATGAAGGAAGAATCGGCTCGTGCAAACTTTTTAGCATAGTAAAGCGCTTTACCTAACAAAAAATGATCGGCTGCTGTAACTTTTTTTGCCATGGAAATATAGGTTTCATATGCCCATGCAGCTGAATCAAATTGTTTCATTTTGTTAAACGCCTTTGCCATATCAGGATAAACATCGGCATTATTTGGAGACAT
>CANHDN010000149.1 GCA_947459415.1 Bacteroidota bacterium | reverse complement strand
AGATTGAACCGAGAACTATTTTTTATTTTAGAAAAGGCAGAATAGATACTATTTTCGCCACACATAAATTTACACATGAGCGATCACAAAATTATATTTTCTATGGCAGGCGTTTCTAAAACGTTTCCGCCGCAAAAACAAGTATTAAAAAACATTTACCTTGGCTTTTACTATGGCGCCAAAATTGGCGTCTTAGGTTTAAACGGCTCAGGAAAATCTAGCCTCTTAAAAATAATTGCTGGTTTAGACAAAAACTTTACGGGTGAAGTAGTTTTTGATTCTAAAAATTACAAAATCGGTTACCTAGAGCAGGAACCTAATTTAGATGAATCTAAGACTGTAGTAGCGGTTGTAAAGGAAGGCGTAAAGCATATCACAGATATGCTAGATGAATTTGAAAGCATCAATAATAAGTTGGCCGACCCAAATTTAGATGGCGATGAAATGATGAAAATCTTGGATAGGCAAGCGGTGGTGATGGAAGAATTGGAGCGTTTTGATGCTTGGGAACTAGACACCAAATTGGAAAAAGCGATGGACGCACTTCGTTGCCCAGAACCGGATGCCATGGTAAAAGTGCTATCAGGCGGTGAACGCCGCCGTGTGGCATTGTGTAGATTAATATTAAGTCAGCCCGATATTTTATTATTGGATGAACCTACCAACCACTTGGATGCCGAAAGTGTTGATTGGCTCGAACAGTATTTGAAGAATTTCCCAGGAACGGTAATTGCCGTAACGCACGATAGGTATTTCTTGGATAATGTAGCAGGTTGGATTTTAGAACTCGACCGCGGTGAAGGTATTCCTTGGAAAGGAAATTACAGCAGTTGGTTAGACCAAAAAGCCAAGCGTTTGCAAGCTGAAGAGAAATCGGAAAGCAAGCGTGCCAAAGCACTCGAGCGCGAATTAGAATGGGTAAGGCAAGGACCTAAAGGCCGCCAAGCCAAACAAAAAGCCCGTTTAAATAGCTATGATAGGTTATTAAATGAGGAGCAAAAAGAGAAAGAAGCACAATTAGAGTTGTTTATTCCGGCCGGACCTCGCTTGGGAGATGTGGTCATTGAAGCCAACAACGTAAGCAAAAAGTATGGCAATAAGTTATTGTATGAAAACTTAAATTTCTCACTACCACGCGGCGGTATTGTGGGTATCATTGGCCCGAATGGGGTAGGTAAAACCACTTTATTCAGACTTATTATGGGCTTAGAAACCCCAGATGGCGGCGATTTTAAAGTGGGTGAGACTGTACAAATATCCTATGTAGACCAAAGTCATAAAGATCTCTTACCAGAGAAGAGTGTTTTTGAAGTAATCAGTGGTGGCACAGAAACCATGATGGTGGGTGGCAAACAAGTAAATGCCCGCGCCTATATTTCTAAGTTTAATTTTAGCGGAACAGACCAAAGCAAAAAAGTTGGGGTGCTATCTGGCGGAGAGCGCAACCGTGTGCACTTGGCCATGGCGCTTAAGCAAGGCGGTAATGTATTGTTGCTAGATGAACCTACCAATGACATAGATGTAAATACCTTACGTGCCTTAGAAGAAGCCATAGAAAACTTTGCCGGTTGTGTGGTGGTTATTTCCCACGATAGGTGGTTTATTGATAGGATTGCTACGCATATTTTAGCTTTTGAAGGCGATAGTCAGATTTACTATTTTGAGGGCAACTACTCAGAGTATGAAGAGAACAAAAAGCAACGCCTAGGCGATGTATCTCCGCATAGGGTGAGGTTTAAAAATATATAAGAAGTAGGTCTATAGACCATAGATTTTGTGTAGCACTTATCTGGATTCTAAGAATTAAATCCAATTAGTTTTCTATCTTCTTGTGCAATTTCCAATTTATCCTTTTCCATTAAATAGGAGATAGCATCAAATATGTTTTTAAATATTTTATCGTGTTCACTTTCTAAATTTTTAAGTTTTAACGATAAATCACCATGTGATAGGGCATAGTTGCGCATAAACACAAATATTCTGATAATTTTAATATTCATCTGAATTGCTTGCTGGCTATTTAAAACGCTTGACAACATAGCGACTCCTTGCTCAGTAAATGCAAATGGCAAGTATTTGCTAAACTTTCCTTTACCATGTTCCAAGGACGCAATTTGCGACCTTAGAACATGGTATTCCTCGGTAGTTAAAATGAACATAAAATCATTTGGAAATCGTTCGATATTTCTCCGTACGGCTTCCTTTAACCTTTTTGTTTCGGTACCATATAAAGTTGCTAAATCAAAATCAAGCATCACTTTTTGACCACGAACCTCAAATATTTTACTGGATACTAAATTGATTTCGGGGGGTAAATCTGGTTTCATAACACAAAGTTATTAAACCACATAAAATTCAAAAATTATGTAAAATTAAAAATCAGGAATTCAGGATTAATATATTACCAAAAAACGCTATTAAATCCATAGATTTTGTGTATCACTTATCTGGACTCTAGAATCTGGACTCTGGATTCTGGATTCTGGACTCTAATATCTCCTTTTATGCGCAGGTTTACTTCTAGCAGGCTTATTATGCGGTGGCAATTGCTTGTTAGGTTTGGTTCGAGCCGAAGAAGGAACACTTTCTACATAACGCGTGTCGAGTACAAATGGATGCGTTTCGTTAATGGGAATTTGCTTGCCAATAAGTTTTTGGATGTCTTTTAATTCACCAAATTCTTCTTCATCGCAGAAAGAAAATGCGATGCCATTAAAACCTGCTCGTCCGGTTCTGCCAATGCGATGCACGTAGGTTTCTGGAATATTAGGTAGCTCAAAATTAATTACATGCGAAAGCGCATCAATATCAATTCCACGAGAGGCAATATCAGTGGCCAACAATACCTTTATTTTACCCGATTTAAAATCGCTCAGCGCTGCCTGACGAGCATTCTGAGATTTATTACCATGAATAGCGGCGGCTTTTATGCCTGCTTTATCGAGGTCTTTTACTACCCTATCCGCCCCATGTTTGGTTCGGGTAAAAACCAATACCGAATTTATTTTTTCGGTTTGGAGTAAATGAATAAGCAAACGTTTTTTATCAGACTTAGCTACATAATACAAGGATTGCACAATGGTATCTGCCGTGGATGAAACAGGAGTAACTTCAATTTTAGTGGGCTGATGTAAGATACTATCGGCCAAACTTTGGATTACAGGTGGCATAGTAGCCGAGAAAAATAAAGAATGGCGTTTAGGTGGCAACTTGGCAATTACCTTTTTAACATCGTTTACAAAACCCATATCGAGCATGCGGTCTGCCTCATCTAACACAAAAAATTGTAGCTCGTTTAAATGCACAAAACCTTGTTGCATTAAATCAAGCAAACGACCCGGCGTTGCTATGAGAATATCAATGCCTCGGTTCAGCCTATCTACCTGACCATGTTGCGAAACACCACCAAAAATTACGGTAGGTTTTAGGCCCGTATGTTTGCCATAGGCATTAAAACTCTCTTCAATTTGTATGGCTAATTCGCGTGTGGGAGTTAAGATGAGCGCCTTTATGCGGCGGCGTTTGCTCGGATTTTTCTGTTCTAATTTATACAGTAATTGTAGAATAGGAATGGCAAAGGCTGCTGTTTTTCCGGTTCCGGTTTGAGCACAACCCAAAAGGTCTTTTCCTTGTAAAAGAATGGGAATAGCTTGCTGTTGAATGGGAGTTGGCGTAGTGTAACCTTCGGCTTTAAGCGCCTTTAAAATAGGCTCAACCAAGTTGAGCTGATCAAATGTAATCATAAAAATTGTTGGGCAGAATGGGCCCACAAAAATGATAAATCTAAGCTAGCTACTCTGCAAGGGTTTCGTTTAAATTATTGAAACCACGATGCAAAGATAAGCCAGCAATTGGGATAAACTAATGTAGGAGTTTATTTTTAGGGCGTGTTTCCAATAATATGTTTATCTCACCTCAAAACACATCCCAAATGGGTAGTAGTGGAACTCCTCTAGCAAGCTGCCTTGGTAGTGGGCAATAAATAAATTATCGGTTCGGACGGTCATGGCTGAGGTGCTGCAAGAGTACACGTAAATATAGCCGTTTTGGTTAATTTGAAACATGGGCTGGGTTAAATTACTCCAAGCATTGGCGTGTTCTACTTGTAAAGCGCCGCTTTGCTCTAATACCACCTGCATAGATTCATCAAACATAAGGTAGTTTAAAAACGCCTTGGGCTTAGTGCTGTCTTGGGTTTGGTTTTGCATCTGACTAACCACCATCGTTAACCCATCTGCATTTAAATTACCCGCTAAACTACCAGCACCTACGCCATCTATTAAGCCACCTTGGCCGCCTAACACCCCTAACAAACCACTTACCATATTGGCCAATGGCACAGGAGCACCAGGCTGCGTATTATTAAAATACAAAGCCTCCATACCTAATTGTATTTGATCTCCTGCCATTACTTTTAACAAAATTCCCGGGCCTAATATAGCACCTTCACTTGGATTTAAGTTTAAATCTAATTAGACTGCCTTACATAGATAGTTCTTGCGTATTCATCATCTTCTTTTTCAATTTTATAGTAAACATTGAAACCTGTTTTTTGAGATAAAGTAATGTGAATTTTGGCTTCATTAATTGTTTTGCCAAAATTCTCAAATTTAGTTGGTAAAATGTAAATTGATGGAGGAGTTAGATATAACTGTGTTGATAAATCAGAAATATCATTTATTTTAGGTTCATGAATATTTCTCGAATAATCAAGTGGTATTACTAGTATTGGCTCAAAAGGCCTTTTACCAATTTTCATAATAATTTCTTGAAAAACTCTTAAGCCTCCTTCAACCCAATAATTTTTATTTTTGAAATTAGAATTTATTTCATCAATGTGAATTTCAGGAAAACTGCTCCAATTTTCCTGTTTTATAATCTCCTCAACCCATCGATTAAGCAATATTATGTCTTCTTTATTTAGGTATTGTCCATCCATTTTCCAACAAGAATTTTTCTTCTGATTTAGTTAATACTTTATTGCCATGTTTCCAAACTCCATTAAAATTTAACGCACTTCCATTATTAAAATGAACATGGTCTAGCTCTCCATAAATTTTAGCTTTATCAAATCTAAGTATAGTGTTAGGTGCTTT
>CANHDN010000148.1 GCA_947459415.1 Bacteroidota bacterium | reverse complement strand
GCCTGCGTTCGATTACAAAAAATTAGTTGATACTTCTTTTACCAATGATGGTTCTGTGCATGTATCTATTGATAATAATGGTGTTGCTCATTGCTTTTGGGCTCGTGCTAGGGTATTAGAAAATAATATTGATGATGAATCTATTAACTTCTATCCTGGACAAAACGGAATCTTATATTGGTCTGATAATACGCCTTTAGATTCTGCCAGAATTATTGCTGGAATGCCTGATGCAAATAATAATGGTGATTTAGACTTGTCTGGTAGCTGGAATGATGCAAGTGCTCGTTACGGTAACCACTCTATTGCAACCATGCCATATGCTGCCATAGATGATAATGGAAACATTTTCTTAATCTATAGTGCATTAACTGAAGATGATATTAGTACAGATAACAAAAACTTCCGTGATGTTTATTTAGTATATTCTAAAAATGGCGGTGCTACTTGGAGTAACATCCAGAATGTGACTGCTTGGTTAGGTTTAAACGTAGAGCAAATCTTTGCCTCTTTGTCTAAGAAAATGGATGGAAGATTGCACATGACTTTCCTTCAAAAAGGAAGCATTGGTCGCTACTCAGAAACTAATCCGGGTGCAGCTGGTGTGCATGATATCATCTATATGGTGATGGATACTGCAGATATATTTGGAACCATTACTGCTATTAACCCTGTTGAAAATAATGAATTATTTACGGTAGGTCAAAATTTCCCTAATCCTTCTAATGGAAATACCATTATTCCTGTTAGCTTTAAAAATACTACTTCTGTTCAAGTAACTGTAGTAGATTTGTTAGGAAAAGAATTATTCAATCAAAGCTTTGAACATGTAGCTGCTGGTAATGCACAGTTACCGCTTCATCTTATTTCATTGAATCCTGGTGTATACGTATACTCTGTAGAAGCTGATGGTTTCAAAACCTCACGCAGAATGATTATTGAGTAATTAGCAAATTATATGTTAACATAACAAAAAAGGCAATCCAATTGGATTGCCTTTTTTGTTATAGCTAGTCTTATTTTTTAAAATGATACTAAGCGTTATAAACCTTACCCGGATTTAAAATTTGATTTGGGTCAAATGCAATTTTGATTGATTTCATTAAGTTTAGGTTGGTAGTTGGCATCACTACATGCATGAATTTTTGTTGAACCAAGCCTATTCCATGTTCGCCACTAATGGTACCTCCCAACTTCTTACATAATGTGAAAATTTCTACAATTGCCTCATCAAGCTTGCCATTCCAAAAATCATCACTTAATTGGTCTTTTAAAATGTTTACGTGGAGATTTCCATCTCCGGCATGTCCGTAACAAACAGTTCTAAATCCAAACTTTGCGCCAATTGCTTTTACACCATGAAAGAGCTCTGGTAAGGTGCCACGAGGCACAACGGTATCTTCTTCTTTGTATGTATTATTGAATTTGGTCGCTTCACCAATACTTCTTCTAAGTTTCCAAAAATATTCTTTTTGATCAGAAGATTCAGCAAATAAGATGTCTAATGCATCCAAATTATATAAGGCTTCACTTATGAGCTCACATTCCTTCATTAAGTTCTCCATTTCATTTCCATCTACTTCTATCAGCAAATAGGCTTGCACCTCTGCAGGAATATCAAATGTAACTTGGAGCATATTGGCAGCCAATCTAAAGCCTTCTGGTTCTATAAACTCGCAAGCAGACGGATTACACCCAGCTAAGAAGATTGCATTGACAGCTTTACAAGCTTGTTCTGGCGAAGCAAATGAGGCAAGTAATAATAGGTTGTTTTTAGGGGCTGGAATCAATTTTAATACCATATTGGTTACAATTCCTAAGGTCCCTTCACTACCAATCATTAGGTGCGTTAGGTTATATCCAGTGGAATATTTTAAGGTATTAGCACCAGTAATGATAATGTCTCCATTTGCCAATACAACTTCTAAGTTTAGCACGTAATCTCTGGTAGTTCCATATTTTAAGGCTCTTGGCCCTCCGCTACTCAAGCTCACATTTCCTCCTAAAAAACAAGAACCTTTACTAGCTGGATCTGGGGGATAAAACAATCCTTTTTCTTTTACAGCTTGCTGCAATACCTCATTAATAACGCCGGGTTGAACCGATACCTGGAAATTCTTTTCATCAATATAGTTTATTTTATTAAACCTTTCCATGCTTAGGATCACTCCACCTTTAATGGGAAGAGCTCCGCCACTTAATCCTGTACCAGCACCTCTGGCAGTAACTGGTATAAGGTGTTGATTGCAATAGGCCATGATGTTAGAAACCTCCTCCGTATTGCCCGGTTTCAGAACAATTTCTGGAATAAATAATAAATCCTCTGTATGGTCTTTTCCATGTTTTTGTAATTGTTCTAAATCTGTAAAAACATAGGCCGATCCAATGAGTTGCTCAAAATAATTTTGGTCTACTTGGCTAATTTTTTTGTATTCCATGGTTTCAAATATCTTTTTTTGCTTGCAATATTCCGAATCGGTATCGCATAAAAAATCACAGCAATCTCTGTTTTTTTAATTAGGTTTGAGCAAAATTATTTTTCATGAAAACGAAAGGTGTATTATTAATGATGTTTATTCTGCTTCAAAGCAGCTTAATCTGGGGTCAAAAAGAAATAACTTTAGAAGATATTTGGACAAAGGGTACATTTTCTGCAAAGGGAGTAGCTGGGTTTAATTCTCTCATGGATGGCAGGTATTATTGTAACCTAGATGAAAAACAGAATTTATTGCGTTTTGAATTTGCCAGTGGAAGATTAGTAGACACCCTCGTTTCAAATAAAGAAATTAAACACGCCAATGATGGAGAAGCTTTAGATATGCATAATTACAGCTGGAGTGATGATGAAAGCCGCTTATTAATTGCTACACAAACAGAGTCAATTTATCGACATAGTTCACAAAGTATTTTTTATGTATATGAATTGGCTACTAAAAAATTGGTTCAGCCAGTTAAAGATAAAATACGTTACGCAACCCTATCGCCTGATAATAGTAAAATGGCATATGTAAAAAACAATGATTTGTATTTTTACGATTTTAAGTTTAAAACCGAGACTCGCATCACAAAGGATGGTAAAGAAAATGCCGTTATCAATGGGGCAACAGACTGGGTTTATGAGGAAGAATTTGCCATTTGGCAGGGCTTTTCTTGGAGTCCGAATAGTGATAGAATAGCCTTTTATCGATTTGATGAAACCAAAGTTCCAGAATTTGAAATGACCATTTATGGTACCTTGTATCCTAAGCAAAATAAGTTTAAATATCCTAAGGCAGGTGAAGTTAATTCCATTGTAAATGTATTTGTTTATGATACAAAATCTGAACTCATCGCAGAGATGCAAACGGGAACAGAAACAGATATCTATCTCCCAAGAATGCAATGGACTAAAGACAACAATGTTTTATGCATTCAAAGACTGAATCGTTTGCAAAATAAATTAGAATTATTGCTTGCCGATGCTAAAACTGGTAATAGTAAAGTGATATACAAAGAAGAAAATAAATTTTATATAGACATAACCAATAACCTTAAGTTTTTGAGTGACGGTAAATCTTTTCTTTTTACCAGCGAACGAGATGGGTTTAATCATATTTATTTATACGATCTAAAAGGTAAGTTGCAGAAACAGCTTACTAAAGGAAGTTTTGACATAGATGACATCTACGGTGTTGATGAAAAAAACAAGAAAATATATTTTTCATCTTCAGAGGTAAATGCTGCTGAGCGCTATGTGTATGTGATAAATTTTAATGGGAAAGACAAGAAGATGTTAAGTGCTGGGAAAGGCTGGCATATGGCTAATTTTAATTCTGATTTTAGCTATTTTCTTAATATTTATAGTAATATTAATACGCCTCCTGTATACAGTTTATATGCTTCAAATGGTTCTTTAATTAGGGTCTTGGAAGATAATAAAACATTACAATCTAAGTTAAAAGAATATGCTTTAACGGAGCTAAGTTTTGGTACTATTAAAAATGAACTAGGTGAAGAGATGAATATGTTTACCTTGTTACCTAGTAAAATAGATACCATTAAGAAACACCCTGTTTTAATGTATGTATATGGTGGTCCGGGTTCTCAAACAGTAATGAATAGATGGACTGGTGGTAATTATTTTTGGTATCAGTTATTAAGTCAAAAAGGATACATCGTAGTTTCTATAGATGGAAGAGGCACTGGTTTTAAAGGTGAGAAGTATAAAAAATGCACCTATTTAAATTTGGGAAAATACGAAATAGATGATCAGATTTTTGCAGCAAAAACATTAGCCACATTGCCTTATGTAGACCCTACAAGAATTGGAATTTGGGGTTGGAGTTTTGGGGGGTATATGGCTGGCTTAGGAATTGCTAAAGGTAATGAGGTTTTTAAAACAGCCATCTCTGTAGCACCAGTTACCAATTGGCGTTATTATGACAATATCTATACCGAACGTTTTATGCGAACCCCACAAGAAAATGGGAAAAATTATGATGAAAATTCCCCAATAAACCATGTAGAAAAGATTAAAGGAAATTACCTAATTATTCATGGAACCGCAGATGATAATGTGCATTTTCAAAATGCTGTTGAAATGGTTGATGTAATGATTAAAAAAGGCATTGATTTTGATTCAGAATTTTATCCCAATAAAAACCATGGCATAGGAGGCAGCAAGGTGAGGTTACATTTGTACAAACGAATGACTAACTTTCTGTTGGAGAATCTATAGATGATGGTTAATTGGTATTAACCATTAAGAACCTCCAAACACCTTAGTGAGTATTTCGCTAACACGATGTAACGGATTACGTCTAATTTTTCTTTCTTCTTCACCCACTTTTAAAAACAATCCAGTTAATGCTTTTTGTGTTACATGATCGGCTAGCGTATTGGTTTTAATTTCAGGCCATAGAATACCTCCTAATGATGCATCATTATATGTTTTTAAGACCAGGGCATACGCTTGTTCAGCAGAGGTGTTTAAGACAAGGGGTTTAGCCAATGAACTTTGAATTTTTGGTTTAAATGCATCTGTCAATGGAAGATAGGTTTTACCTTGCAAATAAATTGTTGCGGCAGTATCTCCACCGTTTAAAATCTCAAATCCATCTGTTATGCTTATGCCAGTGATCGCCGAAACAAAGATGTCTTTGGCCTGCGGAGCTGCATCTTCTGCGGCTCTATTAATGGCTACTACAGCTTCTTCTATTAACAAACTGCCACCGGGTAAGTTTTTTAAAACGCTGTATACAGGAGCAGCTTCTTCTGGCAATAAAATTTTTACGATTTCGTCTTTATAATACCCATCTGCTTTTGATAAAGTTGTAACTGAAGTGTCTGTACCTATATTCAAAGCTG
>CANHDN010000147.1 GCA_947459415.1 Bacteroidota bacterium | reverse complement strand
GATTTAAGTAAAACTAACGTAACCTTTTTAGCATGCGGTGCCCATAAATTTAATGGTCCTAAAGGTGTTGGGTTTATTTATATTAACCATTCAACAAAAATAACACCCTACCTTACAGGTGGATCACAAGAAAGAAATATGCGAGGTGGAACTGAAAATGCATATGGAATTGTTGGAATGGCAAAAGCATTATCTCTTGCATACGACCATTTAGAGCTAGAAAAAAATCAAATACAAGGAATTAAGACGTATATGATTGAACAATTACAAAAGCATATTCCTGATGTAAAATTTAATGGGGATCATGTCCGTTCATCCTTATATACTGTTTTAAATGTTAGCTTCCCTCCAAGCCCATTTGCTGAAATGCTACTATTTAAATTAGACATTGCTGGAATTTCTGCGTCTGGTGGAAGTGCTTGTTCTTCGGGCTCTAGTATTGGTTCACATGTATTAGCTGCTTTACATGCTGACCCAAGTAGACCAAATGTACGATTCTCTTTTGGTAGGCAAAATACCAAAGAAGAAATAGATTATGTTATCAGCAAATTGCAGGAAATGTTCAATAGCGCTGCGAATAGCTAATTGGCATGAATTTAAAACGGTTTAGTTTATTTAATTTATCAGATTTTTAAAATAAAACTTATTTTAAAAGCAAGCAAATAAATAAATATTAATTTTCAGATTAATATGATAAAGGATTTTGACCAAGATGAAGAAGTTCAAGGGTCACAAATTTTATCTTTAGGGATGACATATTCTTTATCCAGACAATAAAATCAAACTATTTGTAAGGAGTCTTGTTTATTAGCATACATGCTGAAATTTAAAGCAAGTTTTTAATTATGACATATAAAATTTACACAAAAACAGGTGATGCAGGAGAAACTTCCTTAATTGGTGGTGTTCGAGTTTCTAAATCACATATTAGAATTGAATCATATGGCACTATTGATGAGCTTAACTCATACCTAGGACTCATTAAAGATCAAATAGAAACAAAAGAATTATCCGAAATTATTTACGAAATTCAAGACCGATTATTTACTATTGGTTCAGTTTTAGCCTCTGATCCAGAAAAATCTAACATGAAAATTCCTGACCTTCATCAGGAAGATGTCATTGTTTTAGAAAATGCAATAGACAAAATGAATGAGGTTTTGCCAGAGTTAAAAAGCTTTGTATTGCCCGGCGGAAATGTGTTAGCTTCTCATTGTCATGTAGCACGATGCATATGCAGAAGGGCTGAAAGACTGGTTGTTTTATTGGCTCAAAATGCACCAGTACCAGAATTGATAGTTAGCTACTTAAATCGTTTAAGCGACTACCTTTTTGTATTAGCAAGGTATATTGTATTCAATAACAATGGAATTGAAGTGCCTTGGAGGCCTAGGATGTAATCCTTTTAACGCGCCGAATAAATCCAGATTGAAGGATAATCCTGTTCTTTGCTTTTAAGCAAATCAACTGCTTGATTCAAGTCCTTGTTTTTCATAAAACTAACTAAATAGTACGGATAGTTAGCTGGTTTAAAAACAATGGCAGACTTATTACCAGTACCTACGAGTTGGTCCTTGTATTTATATGCATTTTCAGAAATTTTAAATGCGCCCGCAATCACATAAAATCCTTTATCAAGGTTATTCATTTGTGCCTCTGCTTCAATCATGTGAGGTAAAACAGCCTTAGCATTGTTTTTTGAACCTAAACGGACAGTTACTTCTTTGCTATTGGTCATTTCGGTAGAATGATTTGATTCATCTTTTTCAGGTAAAAGATCTGCTACCTTTTGCACCTCCATTAAACTATCCGATTCATTAACATCATTGATAATTTGATCGATGTGGGTATACAAAGTGCTATCAAATTCATAATATCCTCTGCACATGTATGTTCCAATCGCTCCAAACCTAGATGTTTCAGTATGCTCATGAGTTAACACAGTGTCTTTTAACTCAATCATATCGCTATCCACATTTTTATTTACAGAAACTTCTTTTTGTTCCATTTTTTGATTCAAATTAGTTTGCTGAGAATCAATGATGATAGATGGATTGCCAGCAATATTCATCTGAGATATTTGTTGTTTTAGTCCATCTACAGGGCCCTTGTATAAGAATAATGCAAGATTCGCTATTAAAATTAAAGTAAGAATTGATGCAATTATTGGAAAAGCCTTGCTGCTTTTTTGGGGTTGATTACTCTCAGAAATACGTGCATTGTCTAATAATACTTTTAATTCTTTAAGCGCGCTTTCACGCATTTCTACTAAAGCAGCTTCTTCTTCCTCGGGTGTTTCTAGGATAATACGCTTGGTTTTTAGTAAATTAGCTGCAAAATGAATAGGTTTTAATCCAAAAGTGTCATCTAAAAATAAATCTTGCTGAATGGATTCAAATTCTATTTCACCTCTCGTATCACTCCATTTAAATACACCTAAATTTTCAATTTCTAAGCGCTTTTTGGATTGAAGTGAATGAATAAAACGAACAATAAATTTATCTAAGTTATGAACAATTTCTGATTCTGAGCAATTGAATACAGGGGCAGAAAAAGTTAAAAATTCAGTCGTATGCTCAAAACTACCTCCTTGAAAATATATTTTTTTGCATGCAGGCAAGATCTTTTTCGCCATTGGATCAACAAAAAACTCATTGGATTGAGCTGCAAATCTACCCATGCCAGACAAGCATAACTCTTTATGCTTGTGCAAGTAATGTGTAATAATACTCCAAATATGTTGATCTGTAATTTCCAATTCTATTATCTATAGCTACACAAAGTAAGCAGGTGATGGGCTGTTTATTTCCACAAGCTTTCCACAAAAATTAATTTACTTGTTAATAAAACAATTAAATTATATTTGACCATTCAGATACAATAATAAAGCTATTTATGAAAATAAAAATACTTATTCTTTTACTACTAGTATGCTCCTTTTCTTCTTGGGCACAAATTAACATTTTGAATGCTGATATGCCTCGAGCTAACGACACCCTCAGATATAGCAATGCTTCAAATAATTTTTTGCCCATTACATTTGAGGGTACTGGCGCCAATTTTACCTGGAATTTCGCTAATTTAACTATTCAAAATCAAGAAGTTCAACGTTATTTTCCGCCAACATCTACACCTTATATCCTACAGTTTTTTAGTGCATCATATGGGATACCGGAGGGGAATTTAAATTTAGGCCCAGTTGGTGGCGGAACTGCAAGTAATGCTTTTAGCTTTTACAGAACGAGTAACCAATCTCTTGTGCAAATTGGTAGAGGAGCTACAATTCAAAATATTCCATTGGGAATTGTATACTCGCAAAGAGATACCATTTATAAATTTCCACTTCAATTTGGCGATACAATTTTTGGAAACTATAGCGGAGAAGCCAGCTTTCAGCAATTAGGAACCTTAAAACAAAGTGGAACAAGGAAAACAATAGTTGACGGTTGGGGAATGATTACTACCCCCTTTGGAACATTTAATTGTTTACGAATAAAATCTACTATCATAGGTTCAGATTCTATTGTTTTTGGTGGTTTTGGAATCCCAATTCCAACTGATAGAACAGAATATACCTGGCTGGCAAAAGGTGAAAAATATCCAATTCTTGAGGTAATAGTTAACAATTTAACTAGTCAAATTTCTAGTATTCGCTTTAAAGACAAATATAGACCAGAAGCTTATGCAAACAATGCAAACTTCACTGCAAATAGAACGCTTGCCTCTACCCTAGATACGATCACACTTACAAATACCTCCATTGGAAATCCAACAAGTTATTTATGGGAAATTACTCCAATTAAGTTCAATTATGTAGCAGGTACAAATGCATCAAGCCCAAGTCCGCGAATTTTATTTACAGACACGGGTAATTATTCAGTAAAACTGAAAGTTAACTACTTAGGTGGTTCAGATGATACAATAAAAGTTAACTATATTAAAATTAGAATTGGTGCAAGAGCGGCATTTACCATCAGTGATAATCACCCTAAATTAGGCGAAAATGTCAGTTTACAGGATGAAAGTACAGGCGATATATTAACTTGGCAATGGACAGTAATACCTAATACGGGTGTGAGTTTTGTTTCTGGAACAAGTAATGTAAGTCAAAATCCTACCATCCAATTTAATCAAACAGGAACATTTGCTATACAACTGAGAGTTACTAATGTTGCCGGAACAAATACTTTGAGAAAAAATGAATACGTTCATGTTTGGCCTACAGGTGAATTAACCCATTCTAAAGAGGCATTTATAAGTTTTTTCCCAAATCCAGTATTAAATTTATTACAAGTAAAATCAAGTCAACCAGAACCAATAAACTTAAAAATAATCGATATGATAGGCAATGTGGTAATTTGTAAAACCATTGCAAATGAAAGTGATAAAGAAATTAGTTTAGAACATTTGCCAAGAGGAATGTATTTTATACAATGGGTTCAAGGTAAACAAACCAATACCGAAAGAGTCATTTTAAGATAAGTAAAAGAACGCTGTTGAAAAACGCTTAAAAGCTTTACGTATATTTGTAGACATAGCATGTTAAGAGTTTTAAAAATTAAAAATTACGCCATCATTCGTGAAACAGAAATAAGGTTTCATGCAGGCTTGAGCATTATTACTGGGGAAACAGGTGCAGGTAAATCAATTTTAATGGGTGCACTCGGATTAATTTTGGGTGAGCGCGCGGATTCAAAAGTAATTTTAGAAGGAAGTGAAAAATGTATTGTAGAGGCATCCTTCGAGATCGAATCTTATCAGTTACTAGACTTTTTTAAACAGTATGAATTAGATTATGAACCTACTTGCATTATCCGAAGGGAATTAACAACAAGTGGAAAGTCTCGCGCATTTATCAATGATACTCCAGTAAATTTACCGATACTCAAGCAGCTAGGCATAAAGCTTATTGACATAGTTTCTCAGCATGAAACCCTAGAGTTAAACGAAATTCAATATCAGCTTTCTGTCATAGATACCATTGCAAATTTATCGCCCTTAAAGAATGCTTTTAAATCATGTTTTAAGACTTATAAGTCTAAACAAATTGAATTAAATGAATTAGTTGCAAAAGAGGCAAAAGCTAAGCAAGATGAAGATTATTTGCGATTTGTGTTAAATGAAATCGTGGAACTGAATCCACTTGAACATGAGCAAGAAGATTTAGAAAAAAAACTAGACGAATTAAATCATGCCGATAATATACAGCAAGCTTGTGTTCATGCGATAAATGCATTTGAAGGCTCAGACGCTGCGGTGTTAGACCAACTTAAGAGCTTAAAGCAAATACTTTCACATGCAGCTAAATACCATCAAGGGATTCAAGATTTATTGCCAAGAATAGAAAGCAATTGGG
>CANHDN010000146.1 GCA_947459415.1 Bacteroidota bacterium | reverse complement strand
ATACCTGTTTCAAACAATAAAAAATGCCATGAATATTGGTGTTAAACATTTCATGCCATTCATGTTCTGGTACATCTTCTAAATTACCAAAGTAACCTAATCCAGCATTATTCACCAGTACATGAATTTCATTTACTTGCTCATAAATATCCGCAAATGCAAGTTTTACAGATTCAATGCTTTGTACATCACAAGCTATAAAATGAAAATTCTCATGCGCCAAATCAGCGGCATTGTTTCTGCCCAAGCCATATACCTTCATGCCTTTAGCCAGTAATTGCATACACAAGGCATGTCCAATTCCTTTACTTATCCCGGTAATAACAGCAATTTTATTTTTTAATTCCATAGGGTTTTTTTAAAGAATCCAGAATCCAGAGACCAGAGTCCAGAATATAGAGACGAGAAGCGAGTTATTAGAAACCAGAGTCCAGAGTCCAGAGACCAGAGATTTGTATATCTCGTTTCTCGATTCTCGTCTCTCGCTTCTAAAAATCTGGACGCTAGACTCTGGATTCTGGACTCTATATTCTGGACTCTAGACTCTGGACTCTTTTTTAGTATCCAAAAATCTCCTCTAAACTCAGTTCTTGAACTTTTCCAATTTTTACCAAATCTTCCATTTTCAATTTCTCTTTAGAGCCCATAATGCAATAGGTATATGGTTTACCTGTATATGTATTTTTTTGAAATGCTTCTATGTCTTTAAATGATAAGTTTGGCATAGATTCATAAACTGCTTTTCTGGCATCGTAGTTTATGCCTAGTTTTTGAGCAGCTGCGTAGGCAAATATGATACCCATATCGTTGATTCTTTCTGTTTCAATGGCATTTAAAATGCTTGTTTTGGCAGAAATAAATGCATTGTCTGATTGTGGCATTTGATTCAATAATTCATTCATAGCAGGAACAGCGTCATTGAATTTATCTGCTTGTGTTCCTACGTAAGCAATAATATAATATGGATCGTTTTGTTTGGCAGGCGTATTAAATCTAGAATAGGTAGAATAGGCCAATGCTTTTGATTCGCGTATGGTTTGGAAAACAATAGAAGACATGCCACCACCAAAGTATTCATTAAACAAAGTAATAACAGGAGATTTACTTGGATCAAATCCGCTCATAGCCTTGTTAATCCACATGATTTCTGCTTGAACCATTTTGTAATCTATGAAATACACCTTGTTTTCATTGGTTTCATTTCTGCTAAATGAAACAGGTGTAGGGTAGGCAAGTGCTTTCTTAGCCAACTTATGTTCTTTGTTTAACATAGTAGTAAGTTGGTTTAGGCTTTGTGGTCCAAAATACCAAATTTTATGTTGGTAAGCCGTTAATTTTTTAAGATAATTAATGAGCTCAGTGGCCTGTAATGCCTTTAATTCTGATTCTTTTAGCTCATGTTTAAAAGGGTTATTGCTGCCATACATGGCATAATTTTGAAGGGCTGCACGAAATATTAAATTTTTATTCTTTTTAGCATCTGTTCTACCCTTTAATGTGCGATCTACTAATTTTTCTAAAGCAATTTGATCTGGTTTTGCATTCGCTAATAAATGCTCAAACAAACGAAGTGCTGCTTCAAAGTTTTGGTTCAATCCTTTTAGTGAAACATACACTTGTTCATTGCCAACATTCACATTAAAATCGCAGGCCAATTTGAAAAATTCTTGACTAATTTGATCGGCTGTATACTTGTTTGTACCTAAATAAGGTAATAAATTAATGGCCATTGGTAATTTTAAATCGTGAAATTTACCCATGTCTAGTACATAGTATAACTCAAATAATTCATTGTCGTTATTTTGAACGTATTGAATAGGAGCGTAGCCAGTTTTTCCGTTTGCAATTTCTTTGTTAAAGTCTATAAATTTAGGTTCAATTTTTGGTGCTTTGGTATTAATCATTTCTTTAACAAAAGCAGATACATCATCTCTATTTACATCTACCGGAGTAATTTCAGGTTTTTCAATTTTTTGAATGCTCTTGTCTTCTCCAACTCTTTTGTATACGATCACTGCGTTAGAAGTATAATATTTCTTAGCAAAAGCTACCAATTCATCTTTGGTAATTTTCTCCATTTGATCTAACTCTGCTACTACTTCTTCCCATTTACGTTCCGAAGTAAAGGCATCTAACATGGCTCCAGCTCTACCACTATTGCTTTGACGTTCGTTAATTTTATAAACTTTTAAATTAGCAATAATTGCCTTTAAGGTTTGCTCATCAAATTCGCCCGCTTTCACCTTTTCTATTTGCGCCATTAATAGGTCTTTTACCTCTTCTAATGTTTGCCCATTTTTAGGTTTTCCTGTTAAAAAAGCAATGCTATAATCCTTGTTTATCCAAGTAGAAGAACTGGCGCTTAACACAGCTTGTTTTTTACTTAGGTTTAAGTCTATTAATCCAGCTTTTGCATTAGATAAAATCATATCAACCAATTGCATCATATATGATTCCTTTGTTCCTGCTCCAGGTAATCTAAAACCTATCATTAAGTTTTCTGCATCTGGTCCATTAATATTTACAATTTCTGGCTGAACCAAGGCTGGCTCATTTCCGAATGTAAAGGCAGGAATTGGTTTTGGCTGCATATAACCAAAAGCTCTATCTATCAGTGCTATCGTGGCATCTGGGTCTAAATCACCAGATAAGATGATGGCCATATTATTAGGAACATAATAAGTATTGTAGTAATTTCTAATTTTTACCAAAGAAGGATTCTTTAAATGTTCTACCGTACCAATGGTTGTTTGCGTACCATAGGTGTGATTTTTGAATAGTGATGTCATCATGGCTTCAAATACTTTTCTGCCATCATTATCCATAGAGATATTTTTTTCTTCGTAAACCGCTTCTAATTCTGTGTGAAATAAACGCAATATTGGATTTCTAAAACGTTCGGCTTCTATGCTAATCCATTTAGCTAAATTGTTTTCTGGAATATCATTTACATACACGGTTTGTTCTAGAGAAGTAAAGGCATTGGTGCCTTGAGCGCCAATGCTCTGCATTAATTTATCATATTCGTTGGCAATGGCAAACTTGCTGGCAACTCCACTCACAGAATCTATTTGTTTATATATTCTTTTACGTTTGGCCTCATCGGTCGTTTTGTTGTATAGTTCGTATAAAGCATCAATTTTATCTAATTGCTCTTTCTCTTTTGCCCAATCTTTTGTGCCATATTTATCGGTTCCTTTAAATAACATGTGCTCTAAGTAATGGGCTAATCCGGTATTGTCTGCTGGATCGTTTTTACTACCTGCTTTGGTAGCAATATAAGTTTGTATGCGTGGCTCTTTTTTATTAATGGCCATCATTACCGTTAATCCATTTTTAAGCACATAGGTGCGCACTTTCATCGGGTCGTTTTTTACAACTGTGTAGCTGTATTTACCATCTGCAGATTGTAGGGTTTCTTTGCTGTAATCTGTTTGTTGAGCAACTGCTTGAACCAAAAAGCCAATAGTGGCTATTAAAAAAAATAAATGTCTCATGTGTTTTTATTAAAGTTTGGCAATTTATGATTTATCTGTGTAAAAGAGAATTCAAATATTTTGCTTTTTTGAGTCCATTCAAACAAGTTTATTTGCAATATGACATGTGGTTATGTTTGCCCGGTTTGCGAAGGCACAGGCATTTTAGAAGATGGCAGTGATTGCGATTATTGTACGCAGCCAAAAATAGAAAAGCAAGAAGTATAGCGCTTTATTTGCTTAAGCAAAGTATGCGCCATTTTCCTTGTAAATCTTTCTTAAATAGGTGTTTAAGTTTTAGTTCTTCTGCCATATTTGTGAGGAGTTCCACCTGAAATTCGCTGATCTCAAAATACAGCTCTTGGGCCTTTGGGTTCAGGCAAAAAGCCTGTGCTATGATTCGGTAAAATAAAATGATATCTACAGAGGCTACAAACAAGGCCAAATGGGGCTCGTATTGTAAAACATTGGGATGCATCTGTTCTTTTTCAGCTTCACTGATATAAGGTGGATTGCTTACCCAAATTTCAGCATCTACCTCTTGTAAATAGTTTTTACCTGTATCATCTAGCACAGATAATTGTTCAAATTGAATGGGTAACTTTAATTGAGTAGCATTCAATTTGGCAGTAGCGAGTGCTTCTTCCGATATGTCTATGGCAACAAGCTTAGGTTCGGCCAGCGTTTTTTTAAGTGCTAAAGCAATGCATCCACTGCCGCAGCAAATGTCTAGTAGGGTTTTAGGTTTGGGTTCAGACCAGGTTTTATAGCTATCTATTACGGCCTGAACCAATTCCTCTGTCTCTGGCCTTGGAATAAGCACACTCGGATTTACTTGAATAACTAGGTCTCTAAAGTAGGCATAGCCAAGGATATACTGAATGGGTTCGCCGGCCAATAAGCGATTTTTGAGTGTATTGAGTTGCAGTTCTTCGGCAAAACTGAGCTCTTTACTGAATAATTGCAAATGAGCTTTTTTTATTAATAAAACATCTTCATACAGCCAATACATGAGTTCTTTGGCCTCGTTTGGCGGGTATAGCGCTTGCAATTGCAAAACAGATTCATCAAAGTATCTTACAATGTCCATGGTTGGCAATACTAGCAAAGTTTATTTATATTTATTTTTATAATTTAATTTCACTTATCTACATTCGCATATCAAATCCCATATACAATGCTTCGATCACACATTTATCTGTTCTTGTTTTCAGTCATTTTCTTTCTTCATTTGTCTCCAAATCAAGCGCAAAACAAAGAAAATGTAGGCAAACAAATGGTCATTTCATCAGAACTCACCGAAGAGCAAAAAATTGAAAAGTTAATTCTCTATGTAGAGAAAACGGAAGCTAAATTTGTACGCAATGGCACTGAGTACAGTGGAGTAGAAGCGGCTAAACACCTGCGCATGAAACGCGAGAAAGCGGGTAAAAAAATAAGTACGGCTAAACAATTTATAGATTTTTTGGCTAGTAAATCTAGTATGAGCGGAGAACCTTATCTTATGAAATTTAAGAATGGCAGTAGCTTACCGGTAAGAGATATTCTTTACCACCAATTGAAAAAAATGGAATCGGCTGGGTCAGTCAATTAAAATTCCGAGTTCATTCACTAAACTCACCACCTCTAGGTTTTCTATGGCGATGGTATTTGGCTCAAAAATATACTTTCGTTCGTACATGGTTTCGTTTGCGTAATAACTCATCCAATATTCATTGTTTAATTCAAACAACTCTTCCTGTATTGGTTCAATTTTTACATAACACAAAGGAGGTAATTGATCTAAAAAATGTCTTAAGGTGCTTGTTTTAACCTCTTCTCCATGGCGGATTCCATATCCTTTGCTACTTACCAATACTCCACTGAGGTGGAATTTACTATAATTTATCGCATATACATTCCACACCCAATCTTGGGTATCGTTTAGTTCTCTAATTACTGCTACAGCTATGCCCGGTAAGCTTTCGGTAAGAATATCTT
>CANHDN010000145.1 GCA_947459415.1 Bacteroidota bacterium | reverse complement strand
CTGTATACTTTTTAAAATTATCTAAAATAGCTTGCCAGCCATTTCTTTGCAATTCAATTGAATTTTCTGTTTCAGGATCAAATACGAGGCTTACTTCTGTAATACCATCCATTTCTTTAAAATCAACTGTGGCATAGCGGCCGCCAAACTCGTATGTGAAGTTTTCTCCCTCTTTAATTTCTGTATACACAGCTTCAAAGTTAAAGCCAAAGCTGCCGTCTTTAGCTTCCATTCTTGCTACATATTTTCCGCCGATATGTAAATCGTTTGTTGCAGTTGGGCAATGCCAACTTGCATCAGCAAAGTTCCATTTTGTTATGTGTTCGGGTTGGGTGTAATAGTTCCAAACTTTTTGCTTGTTTGCTAATACAATAGTTCTAATTTTAATCTTTTCTTGTGTCATGATCTTATTGTTGCAATTGATTGGGGTCAGTCAAATATAAATATAACTGAACATATAAGTATCATGGAAGTAATTATTCAAAGAGCGCGAAAAGCCGAATATTCATGATTATTAAAATCACTAGACTGTTTAAACGTCTCTATGAACCCTATTCTTTGAAGTTCACAAATTGAAAGGCTTGTAGCTATTGCATTAAATCTCGCCTTATCTATATCAGATTTCAAGCTGTATTCTATTCCTTAAAAAGTGCTATTTACTTTATCATTTCTGCAATTTTTGGGAATAAATTTCCAATACCAAATGCAAGAACATTAATGATTATTGCTAAGACTAAATCCCAAAATAATTTTTTAAGTAACAAGTTATTTTTCTTTTCTGTTTCCCTTAATTTATTTTCATCTCCTTTTGTTAATTCAAACATCGGATTCCGACTAAATTTCCTTATTCGCTTATCTAATATTCTATCTGCATAAAGAGTTCCACTGATGTAAAATATATAGATTAGAACAAATGAACAAGTTGTAATTAGATAAAATCTTGTTAGTAGTTCATTTGTTGATCCATCTGGAGTATTTGAAATAAAAAAATGAGTTAAAAAATTTAAGATAGTAATTCCAGCTAAAAGAAACAACACAATTACGCCTTGTTGAATCTTAACTTTATGTTTGTTTATAATGCGTATTAACCTATGGTCTTCGCTATTATTAGGAAGCGCATCATACCATTCTGTTACAATTGTTTTAAGTTCACTGCATATCTGTGCATTTACAAAATCAATTTTACACACTACTTGGGCTTGCGCTTCCGCCAATTCTGTCTCCTCTCCACCTTGAAAAATCACCTGAATAATTTCATTAGGCCTAAGTCCGCTTCCAATTCTAACTCTCAGCGAATGTGTCTGTGGGGTTTTAAAAAATTTATTTGGCAGAATTAAATTAAAATCCCATTCGATTGTAATGTAGTTTGTGGTAGCCGAAATGTTCCAGTCAAACCGTAAAAATTCCTGCCAATTGCCAAAAGTCTTGATCTCCTTGTTTGAGAAAGAAACTACAACTGAATTTGTATCTGTAACCAACTCGTGATTATGGAGTTTTTTATAAATTTTTTCATTTAATTCAATAATGTCTCTATGTCTAAAGTGCTTATAGGAATCAAACAATTTAATGTCTGTATCTCTTTTTCCTTTTAATAAATAATAGAGCGTCTTGAATTGTTCAAGTTGATCAATTGTAGAAAGATCATTTCCAGAATTGTTGTTTATTGGTTGTAGTTCTTTGCTCATAATAATTAAATTAAAATGTGAATTTTTATCATGTCCGCTGAGTAATCCTCAATGATTGTAGCATAAAAATGCGCGCTTCTTTCAAATTGCATAGGCTTGTTATTTAGGTTCAGCAAACCTATTATTTTTCCTTTTAAATTACAATATTTTACTTAATTTTTATAATTTATAAAATTAAAATATCATGCCCATTCGTTTATTACGAGGCACTTATGGGTAAAAACAAATATTTACCACTAGCATATTAAACAGATAAAATATTTCTACGATATGGCTTTTTTTAGGTCATTCTTTTCATTTTCAACCGATAGCCTTCCAAAATAATAAAAAATGTTCCAGCTATAGCTCCTGTCCAAAAATCTAAGCTTAAGCTTTTTGCGTAATTATTATTTGTCCAAGTACTCCTAATAAATTCCATACTGTCGAATTTGCCATTATGATCAATAATACCCAGGATGGCATAATAAAAGGTAAAAAGGCGCAGTGGGGAGTATTGACGGAAATGCATCTGCGAACCCAAATACAACACAAAAGCTCAATCTCTCAAATGTGCTGAGAAATCCTGGTTTAGAGAATTCACTGTTATGGAATGGGTTATTGAAGTATAATTTTTCTTATTTCAATCGTATTTCCTTGCGAGTCAATGATATGGGCAAAATATAGCCCCTTACCACCCCAATTCGATGAATTTAGATAATCAGTTTGTGAAGTGATTCTTTTATGAAAAACTTGTTGCCCGAAGATGTTTTTTATAATCAAATTATAAGCATTTATGGTCTTGCCATAATCAAAATTTAAGTACAAGTTTGTAGGATTTGGATATATCCGTATTTGATTAAATTCATTTTCAGGAATACCAGTTGTGCCTATTTGAACAGAAAAACTCGCAGTGTCTGAAAAAATGCAATCCGCAACAATTAAATTCACAGAGTAAATCCCAGTTGAGGAGTATGAGTGATTAGGGTTTTTTAAAACTGATGAGTTCCCATCCCCAAAATCCCAGAAATAATTCAGTAGGCTATTCATACTCGAAGAAGATGTATTGGTAAATGTTACGGAGTTGCCATTTGTGGAATAACTAAAGTTTGCAAGCGGATTATTAATATTTAAGTTCCAATCATTTTGGCTATTAAACATCGTATTATCAGACATTTGTTGATAATAAAGTGCGCGAGACTGGGTTAATCCGGCATTGAATGCAATGCCGATTGATTGCTGTTTCCAAATCGAGCTGTAAATGCTTAATGCTGCAACATAACTACCGTCTATAGTTGGATGGCTATTGTCATTGCTATGCAGAATAAATGTTGTGTCGTTCAGAACATTCTGCCAAGCTACTCCAACTGGAGCACATTGAATATTGAGTTTATCACTGATTTCAGTATAAGCACTTGTCAACGAATCCTGCATATGGTTAAAATCAACAAACACAGGACTGCAATGGGTGTTTGTTGGATCACATTGCTGACCACCAAATCTCCTGCCCCATGTCATATAAGTGATCATTCTGGTGCAAGGATTAAATTGCTCAACTAAAGTTTTTAAATCAGTGATTGCAGGATACATATCATTGTATCGATAATAATCAATGGAGGGTATTTGGCTTTGTTCTTGAATGACAACATAATCCCAGTTGCCCTGTCTTATTTTAGCAATAGAAGTGGCATCATTGACATGGCCTGAAACGGTCATTCCGCCTGGCATATTGGAATCGATGATTAGCGTTTTTCCGGCTGAAGCGGAAAGACTTTGCACAAGTTGGGGTAAATTGTTGTAAGATGTATAACTGTTCCCTAAAAAAAGAACTCGTAATGTATCTTGTGCGAAGAGATTATTTGTTGAAATTAATGTTATTAAAAGTAATACACATTTTGTTTTCATATTTTAGCTTTTGAATGTCTATTCTTGATTATCGGATGCAAATATAATAGCCTTTCGCATAAGGTTTTGAAGCTTTGTGTTAGTTGCGTATTACGTAAAGAAAAAATGTCAGTTAAGATAAATAAAAATACGGAAACAAAAGATTGAATGTAGTGTGATAAAGGCAATAGGAAAGGGTTTCCACAAATTTGTGGAAACCCTTTCCTATCAAGCTATGATGATAGTTTTAGTTTTTTAGTATTTTTATAGTGTTGGATAACCCGTCTGTGTCTGTTAGCGTAATAAAATATAAACCACTGTTTAGTTCTGAAAGTTCAATATCAGTTAAGTTTAAATTTTCTGAATTAAAAACTAATTGTCCTTGTAAGTTTATGATGGTTATAGCCTTTAATTGGCTCTGGGTGCCATTATAAATATTTATTTTGTCTGTAAATGGATTTGGGTAAATTGAAAATAGCCCTTTGTTGTTGAATTGTTCTTTAACTGATGTTGTTAAGGTTGATAAATCAATGTTTACCACACTGTTGTCGGTTGCAACCGTTAAATTTAATGTTGAATAAGGAATTCCATTTACAATGGGCTGTATTAAATAATTGCCTGCTTCAATTTTATCTAATGAATATTCACCATTAAAATTATTTGATACAGTATGTCTATATACCTTTGACTTGTTTAGGTTGTATAAGAGCAAAGAAGTGTTACCAATAAAGTTAGTTCCATTAGATACTTTTCCTGAAAATCTTAACATGCCATTTAGCATAGATGGTTCTTTTAAGTCAATGTTAATATTAGTTAAGTTTGATGTTGGAATAATTTTTAGCGCACTATCTATTTTTTCAGAATTGCCATAATAAGTAGGAACAACATTACTTGAATTTAGTAAGCACGTGTCGCACATATAAGGCTGAGCCCAAACAATGAAAGTGTCATTAGTCAAATTATTAAATAAATAATTTCCTGCACCATTAATTTGTGCGAACCTAACCGCAACCAAATTATTGCCATTTCTTTTTAATAAATGAACATTGCCTTTATCAATATTTGTACCTCTCCATTTTACATTTCCTGATAAGTTAAAAATATTATTGGCTGAAACAGATATTGTTGAAATGCTTTGTATGGTATCTTGTTTAAGATTCCATCTTGTTGGATTATTCAAGTCTCTAATGAAGTGATTTAATGTAAGTATAACCTGATAATTACCTCCAGTAAAAAATTCATAAGATGCACTATCAAAATTTTCAAATAAGTAATTTCCGCCTCCTATAAAATACCAATTTGCGGTAAAGCTATCATTTGGTGTTTTGGTAAAAGTGGATGTATTAATCGTTGTTACTTTTTTACCATCTATTTTGTAGGTAAAATTAGCTGTTTGTGCGTTGGCGGAATTTAATCCTAAAACCAATGCTAAAAATAAAATTAGTGTTTTCATTATAATTAAGTTTTTTATTGATGTTTTAATAAAGACCATAATTCTTGTAATAAGTTGTCAAATTAAATTTTCATTACGAAAATATGACGAAACAAGGTCATTTTTCTTATTTAGTAGTCTTAACAAACAATCCTGTAACGGTTGAGTGCAGGCGCAGTTGGGGGATTTCGGACCACAAATTTTGCCTTACCACTTTATTCCCAAAATTAAATAATTGCCGCTTAACTACAATGCCCCCATTGCGCCAAGCGCGTGTTATAGCCAGTGGTGCTTTATGGGAATACATCGTAAACTTCCTTTCTATGAGCAATTACAATCAGTCTTATTGTGTTTTATGATATTTGTTCAATACCTATTCTATAATCTCCAAGTTGGTACCTATAATACACTTTATATCCACTCAGTTTTTTAATGCTAGCTAACTCAATTAATGGATTGGTTTTTTCTAGAATTGAAATTACTTTTTCAATTTTTGGATATAGTGATTTGTCCTTCAGCTTGTCGAGGGACTTATCAAAAGATTTATCAAATTCTACGATCATTAAGATCTAAGTTTCTTTAAAATTGAATCCTTAGAAACTGT
>CANHDN010000144.1 GCA_947459415.1 Bacteroidota bacterium | reverse complement strand
TTTAAAAGCCTAACAATCTGACCAACAACTGGTATGTAAGAATACCAAGTATTAAAGAAATCGGTCTCCACGCCCGCCAAATTCAAAATTTGGGCAGCATTTAAAAGGCAAAATGCCGCTGCCAAGCCATGATTTTTTTTCCATCCTTTAATATGTTCCACTATTCCATCAAAGCCTTTGCTGTAGTAATATAAATCTCGGGTTAATTTACGTAGTTTGTTTCTTGGACTACACTCTGAATAATTTTTATCTGCATCACCACTGCCCCATAAATGGCGATTATGATCTCTCAACTCTGGTAATTCGTATGCTGCTTTCATTAGGTCGTAGCTTTGTAGCCAAAACAGTAACGACCTTGAATGGAATTGAAGTTTATTTAAAAAATTTTGCTCTTCAATCCAGTTAGCAAACAAATAGGCAGTTGGAAATATCCACCAACCCCAGCTAGGATTGTTAGCGTCTATGGCGCCTGTTAATCCCACATCAAAAGCGTACAAAGATTTATTTCTGTATTCATTTCTTTTGTCAAAATTTGTAACTCCACTGTAAGCAGTGGAATCCATAAAATTGCCATCTCTATCTAGGCCTATTAAGAATACAAAAGCATTATTTTTTGCCCAAACGGCAAGGCTACTCACTGCATTTACATCCATGCCATTATCTGTTGGCATTGGTAAATTGGCATTGTCGCAGACGTTTTGGTAGGCCAGATAAACGGGACCATGTTTAGAATTTATTGGGTCGTATTCTTTCCATATTCGATGTCTAATATTTTTAATGGTACTATCAAAGCTTAGTCCATTATGTCTATCGAACATAGTATAGGGATGACCCTGTGTACTACCTCCAATTTGATGTCGTTTTCTAGTTAACTCCTCAATATTAGTGCAAGGTTGAGAAAAAACATCCAAAATATTGGATGCTATTAATAAAATTATTATGAAATTTTTTCTCATACTTTTCCTGTTATTTGTTTTTTAAAATTAAAAAATTTAAACTTTCTTTTCTATTTAAAATATAAAAAAGGCCGTAGTTATAATTGATATATCCATCAATATTTAACTTATCATTTTCACTTGGGATACTAATAATATCCTCAAAAACTTCATTATTAATTTCAATTAATTTTTTATAGTTTGGGTGCTTAATATTACCAATTGACAAATCTCCAAATGTGAATCTAAAATCTTTCAAAAAAATTTCAATCATATCTTTATGGCCTTCTTTTGTTTTCTTACTATGCCTCACCCAAAAACTCCCTTCCCCTTTAATAGTTTTGTAAGTATTTTGCATAAACTGGTGATAAAGATAATTCGTTGGTCCGCTGGGGTGGTCTCTGAAATTTTCTTCATAAAAACCAGAATCCGTTTTGGTTTTAACAAAAGTTAAAGTATCGTTGAGGTTGCTAACAAAAGTTAAGGTATCAAAAGCAGGGTTTGTAAAGTAAGGTGTTTTCTCTAATTGCTCTTTGCTTAAGTAAGAATATATATGCTGATTTGGCTTTACCTCTTCTGGCTCTGGCTTGCAAGCAAAGATGCAACATGCAATGTAGAGTAGCAGTAATTTTTGTTTCATGGTTTGTGTTTGTTTAAATATTGTAAATCAGAATAGTAAAACGAATTTAGGGAAGTTGTTTTGTGATGGCAAATGTGGTAAAAAACTTTACACAAGAAATCAAGAAGTTAGAAAATAAAGTACGGCGTATTCAGATTGGGCAAATGGCAATAGAGCGGCAGAAGCTGCTATTCCGTGATTCTGTTTCTAACCATAGCGATGGGTAACAATAACTAATACAGCCATACTCATTTTATACATATTTCTGGTTTGAGACCCTAATTTATTTCGGTAAGTTTGATTGTTTAGGTTCGTATTAGTATTATTTTTTCTCTTGTAAATCTCCCATTTATATTATTTTTTCATGAATCCAACATTCATCATTTGTATTTTTAGTTGGAAAGAATACTTTCGCAGAACTTATTATTTATAATTAGTCTAAATAAAAATAGCGAAAAATGAAAAAACAATCATTGTTATTAATCATCATGGCTTTTGCAATGGTATTTACAGCTTGTAAAAAAGAGGAAACTAATACAGGCAAAAGCGCATTAACCATCCCGAGTGCTTATGATAGCACAAATTTTATTGCGAATTTGGGCGATTTAATCTCTTTTAGAAATCATTTTGACGCCATGGTAAACGAGGCCAAAAAGGGCAGGGTTACAGGTCAAAACGCCTCAGCAACAAACATGGCAAATTCTTTTAAGGCAGGAACCATTTCCATCGAATCTTTTACCATTCCTGCTTTTGCTTCTTTGTTGCTAGGAGAAAATGCTTGGTTTAAAGAATTAGAAAAAGCTTCTGGGACAACTTATCATGTAGATAGTAGTTCAGTGCAAGGTGGAACATTTGGTGGGTATTTATTTGATGAAAACGGATTTGAACCAGAGCAAATCATTGAAAAGGGTTTGTTTGGCGCAGCATTGGTTAACCATGCTCATAGTTTATTAAAATCGCCACGTTTGGCCGAAGTTGATCAAGCTTTATATGTGCTTGGTTTAACCCCACACTTTGTAAACAGCAATGCGGCAAAATACGGCTCAGCTTCCGATAAATATTTAGCAGTATATGCTGCCCGCAGAGATAAAAACGAAGGCAATGGCTTGTATGGAAATACCCGTTATAACTTTATAAAATTACAGGCTGCCTTAAAAGCAGGAGAAGCCTATCAAGTAGAGAAAAATGAAGCCATTGCAGCCATTATTTCTAATATGGAAAAGGCAAATTTTGCTACCGTTATCAACTATTGTCATACATCTATTGCTAATTTATCGCAAACTACTTTAACCGATGCGCAAAAAGCAGCAACCTTGCATGCCATTGGCGAGTGTATTGGCTTTACGATGGGTTATAAAGGATTGCTTAACAAAAAAATTACAGATGCGCAAATAGATGAAATTCTGACACTGCTAAACGCGCCCACAACTGGCGGCGGAAAACCTGCCTTATTTATTACCGATAGGGTAAACCAAATCTCAAAATTGCAGTTAATCATTTCTAACCTACAACAGATTTACAGCTTCACAGATGCCGAGGTAGAAGATTTTAAAAAGAATTGGGTAGCAGAACAAAATAGATAATTGGAACATGAAAAATAAAACACAACTTTTAATAATAGTAGGAATTTTATTGATCTGCTCTTGCAAAGAAAAAGACAAAGGCATGGATGCCTCTTTGGCTTTTGATAGAGGTGCATTATTGCAAAGTATTTCTAAAACTATTATCATGCCTGCTTACGATTCTAGTGTATTTTATTTTTCAATTTTTTCACAATCTATTCAGCAGTTTAAACATTTTCAAAGTGAAGAAAACTTGCTTGTGGCGCAACAAAATTGGAAGCAGTTTGCTCGCATTTGGCAATATGCAGCTGCTTTCAATTTTGGTCCGGCTGCCGAAAAAGGAATTAAGAAAACTTTAGCCGAAGAAATTGCCAGCTTCCCCGTTTCAAGCAGCAAAATAGAATCTTTTATACTTGCCAAAGATACTTCCTTCGCTAATTTTGATAGAGACGCAAGGGGTATATTTGCCGTGGAATATCTTATTTTTGATGAGGGATTAAACTCAACCGAAATCCTTCAAAAATTCACGAAGGATAATTGGCGCATGCATTATTTATTGGCAAGTGTAAATCACATCGGCCTGAACCTAAATTGGGTTCAAACCGAATGGAAAACTTACCAGGCTAGTTTTGTAAGCAATGTAGGAACCGATATTGGCAGCAGCACGTCTTTATTGTACAACGAATTTTTGAAATATTACGAAGGCTTAAAGAATTTTAAATTTGGCATACCATTGGGCAGAAGACCAGGGCAAACCACTACTTTACCCGCTCATGTAGAAGCATATTATAGCGGTTATAGCACAAATTTGGCTCGTGAACATTGGAAATGTGTGCAATTAATTTGGAGCGGAACAGGCCTAAATGGAGCCCAAGGAATTGGCTTTAAATCTTACTTAGAAAAAGTAGAAGGTGGCAACGCACTCATTACATTAACGCAAAATCAGGTAGCAGCAACGCAAACAAAATTTGATGCCTTACCTGCGGGCAAATTATCGGATGCTATTAACAAGAATTTTGCCTTGGTAGATGAGTTGCATAACGATTTATTAAAACTAACACGCTTTTATAAAAGTGACTTATCTAGTTTAATTGGAATTGCGGTAACCTATAGCAGTGGTGATGGGGATTAATCATGTTAAGAAAGCTAAGCAACTTTTTCTTTGAACCACATAGCATAGCACCTTTGGTGGTGTTCAGGATTATTTTTGGCTTAGCCACCTTGATTAGTACCGCCCGATTTTTATATTTAGATTGGGTAGATTTACACTTTGTACATACCCAAGTTCAATTTAAATATTTTGGATTTGAATGGGTTCAATTAGCACCAGCTTGGGCAATGTATGCCATACATTATTTCATGTTGGCAGCATCTTTGGGTATTATTTTTGGAGCCTTTTACAGGGTGTCTGCTACTGTGTTTTTTCTGGCTTTTACCTATTGCGAACTCATAGATATCACTTATTACCTAAATCATTATTATTTCGTGAGTTTAGTTGCTTTCTTACTTATTTGGGTTCCGGCAAATGCTCATTTTTCTTTAGATGCCTTTTTTAAAAGAGCTATGAGGCAAAACACAGTGCCTGCTTGGACCATTCATATTTTTAAGTTTCAGCTCATCTTAGTGTATCTATTTGCGGGTCTTGCTAAAATAAATTCGGCTTGGCTCCTTGAGGCTTTGCCGCTCAAAATTTGGTTACCTGCCAATAGTCATTTCCCTTTAATTGGGCTTCTGTTTAATTATCCCATAACGGCTTATATTTTTAGTTGGGTTGGAATGTTTTTTGATTTGAGTATTGGCGCCTTTTTGCTCTATCCCAAAACAAGATTCTTAGCTTGGTTGGTGCTGGTGTCTTTTCATGCATTAACAGGTGCCTTATTTCAAATTGGCGTATTCCCGCTGGTTATGATTGCTTGCACGATTATTTTTTTTAGTAACTCTTTTCATGAAAAAGTACTACAAGGAGTAAACAAACTTTTTCGCTATCCATTTCGGTCTGAACCAAGCCTTGCCGCAGTTTATATTAATACAAATATACCTAGAAAATTATTGGTAAGTTTACTACTTGGCATATGGGTTATGTTTCATGTTTTATTTCCGTTAAGATATGTTTTTTACCCAGGAAATATGTTTTGGACAGAAGAGGCCTATCGTTTTGGTTGGCGCGTGATGTTAATGGAAAAAGCAGGCACTGCTACTTTTTTTGTACACGATAAAAATACGCAACGAGAAGGGGTAGTAGATAATGCTGAATTTCTAAATTCGCATCAAGAAAAACAAATGGCCATGCAGCCCGATTTGATTTTACAGTATGCGCAGTTTTTAAAAAAGCATTATCAACAACAAGGATTAGTTGTAGATAAGGTAAGGGCCGAAGTGTATGTTACCCTAAATGCCAAACCCAGTAAATTATTGTTTAATGAACAGCTCAATCTGTTGGCAATTTCAGATTCGTGGGCCGCTAAAACTTGGTTAAATCGTTTTGAAGAATA
>CANHDN010000143.1 GCA_947459415.1 Bacteroidota bacterium | reverse complement strand
TATTTATGAGCAAGTAAATGAAATTCATGTACTGGTGAATAATGCTGGATTAGGTTACTTTGGTAATTTAGAAGATGTACCAGAACATGAATGGCATGAAATGTTTAACACCAATATTCATGGCATTTTTTATTGTTTGAAACAGGTATTGCCTCAAATGAAAAAATCGCAATATGGCCATATCATTAATATAGCCTCTACTGCCGCATTAGAAGGTATGCCTATGGTAAGTGCTTATTGTGCTACCAAATGGGCCGTTAAAGGATTAAGCGAATCTTTGTTTAGAGAAGTAAGAGATTTCCAAATAAAAGTTACCTGTGTGTACCCGGGTTCAACCAAAACTGATTTCTTTAGAAATAGTCCGGGAATTAAACCACATGATTACATGCTTATGCCAGAAGATGTTGCCCTAATGATGGTTCAAGCCTTAGAGATGCCTGATAATTTTCATACAGTTAATTTAGAGATCAGGCCATTACAACCCAAAGGGCCAAAAAAATAAAATTACCAAGCCACGATATGAGCATTTTTCCAATCATATACATTTTCGCCTGCTTGTAATCCCGGTCCTGATGGTTCACAAACAATGTATTTTTGATTATTATAAACAAAATTATATTGAGTTCCGCTAACCGCTACGGCCACATTTAAGTGATTTTGATGCACATAAACCAAGGCTAATGAAGGTAATTGCAATACCTCTTTTACCAAATAGGCAAATAAAATAGATTTGTCTTCGCAATCGCCCGCTTGGTTGCCAAGCACCTCCTCTGGAAAAGAAAATTTTTCTCTTCCGTATAGTTTTTTATCTGTTTGGTAAGGAATCACTTCTTGGGTAAAATGGAGCAGAAAATCTAATTGCATGCGGGTAGGCATTTTTTTAACTGCCTTTTTTAGGTCTCCAATTAATTGTTCGTAAACAAAATCAGATAATTGATAATTAAGATAAATTTCCCCAAAGCTTATACTAGGTAAATCTCTATAATAAGCAATCAAACTTTGGTTAAGGGTACCCTGAAAAGAGTAGCTTTTACCATTAAAATCTGTTGAAAAACAATAGGTCGTTTTCTGGGCATTAAATAAGGGCGCCTTATGCTGGTTTATCTCAAAATTACGCGAGCCTCCGCTATGCTCAATGAGCTGCTCCTCACAAAGTGCTAAATTTTGGTTAAATGATAAATCTGTATAACTAAGATTATTATAAGTAACTTCGGCTACATTGGCTAAATCATACAAAAAATGACCATATACCGTTAACTGTTCTGCCGTATAACCAAGTAAAAGTTGATAGCCTTTTTCTTTTAAAAGTTGGTATTGAAAAAGCTTCGCTACATTAGGATCTGCATAAAAACTCTTTGATACCTTTTGCACAAATAAAACATAAGCTAAATCATCTAGGCGATAGTTTAAAGCAAAGACGTCCATTTCTTGCTTCAATTGATTGAGTATAGCTTTATTCGTTTGCTGCAAACAGGTTTCTACCTGATCCTGCCCAATGGGATAAGTCAATGGCGGATAAGAAAGCTTTGTTTTACATTGAAATTGATGCCCGTATACCTCAACTTTTTGACCTGTAAACGCTGGCTCAGCAAACAAAGAGGCAACAAATAGCATCAGTAAGCCATTCAAAAAAAATCGCTTTACAAATATTTTATGTATCTCTTTATTAGGCACCTAACAAATTTAGTAATTTTTTATCATTAATTTAACAATTTAGTAATATTAGGTAAAATATATTTCTTTTTGACCCTAGTAAGGGAGCGAAAAGCCTATCAAAAGTTAAGGCAAAGTGCTAATTGGGTAAAAAATTGAATTTAAATTTTAAAAAAAGCACAATAAACTTTGATATAAGCCAATAGCTCCTATTTTTGCGGTTCTTTTAAAATGAATCATGAGAGTAATACAATTTAGAGAAGCTTTACGCGAAGCCTTGAGCGAAGAAATGCGCAGAGACGAAAACGTGTTTTTAATGGGTGAAGAGGTAGCAGAATACAATGGTGCCTACAAAGTTAGCCAAGGTATGCTCGAAGAATTTGGAGCTAAAAGAATTATAGACACCCCTATTGCAGAACTTGGTTTTGCAGGAATTGGTGTAGGTGCAGCCATGAATGGATTGCGCCCTGTGATAGAATTTATGACCTTCAACTTTTCATTGGTAGCCATAGACCAAGTAATTAATTCTGCTGCTAAGATGTATCAAATGAGTGGTGGACAATTTAATATTCCTATGGTATTTAGAGGCCCAACTGGTAGTGCAGGTCAATTAGGCGCGCAGCACAGTCAGGCATTCGAAAATTGGTACGCCAATTGCCCGGGATTAAAAGTAGTAGTTCCTGCCAATCCATACGATGCAAAAGGTTTATTAAAATCTGCCATTAGAGATAACGATCCAGTTATTTTTATGGAGAGTGAGCAAATGTATGGAGATAAAGGCGAAGTGCCGGAAGAGGAGTATTTAATTCCGATAGGAAAAGCCATTGTAAAAAGAGCCGGCTCAGATGTTACTATTGTTTCTTTTGGTAAAATATTAAAGGTAGCTTTAGCAGCTGCAGAGGAATTAGAAAAAGAAGGAATTAGCTGCGAAGTAATAGACCTGATGACTGTTCGCCCAATAGATTATGATACCGTGATAGAGAGTGTGAAAAAGACAAATCGCTTAGTTATTGTGGAAGAAGCCTGGCCATTGGCATCTATCTCAACAGAAATTACCTACATGGTTCAAAAAAGAGCCTTTGATTACCTTGATGCGCCCGTTCATAGAATTTGTACGCAAGATACGCCATTAGGTTATGCACCCACTTTTGTGCAGGAGTTTTTGCCAGATGTAGCCAGAACAACTAAGGCTATCAAAGAAGTATTATACCGTAAATAAGATCATTAATTACTATAAAAAATATGGGTTCAAATTATTTTTGAACCCATATTTTTTTGTGCCAAACGCTGCCATCTTTTTCACTCACGCGTAATAGATAAACGCCTGCTGTTAAGCTGCTAGGTAGATTCAACTGGCTATGATTGATTTGTTCATAATTTGCTTGCAAAGCCCCATTTAGCCCATATACACTTACAGTTTGTATGGTATTAATCTGGCTGAACCAAATACTGTTATTGCTGCTGGCATAAAAAACAGCTGCTTGCGTTTGAAGCGTTGGATTAAACGAGATGACTTTGGAATAATCAAATTTACCATCAAAATCTATTTGCTTAATTCGATAATGCATAAGCTGAGCAGGCATATCTGCAGTGGTAAATGTATAATGGCTAATTTGATCTGAATTTCCTTTACCAGCAATACTACCAATGGTTTCGAAGTTTAAACCATCGGGGCTTTGCTCTATTTCAAATTTTTGGTTATTCATTTCTTGTGCCGTGCTAAAATGCAAAACTACCTGTTCATTTGCTTCGCTTGCTGTAAAATCTAACCAACGCACAGGCAATACCGTTACAGAAAATGATTTAATATAAATCTCATCCCCAGAAGAGCCGCTATTTCCGTTTGATGCATTAAAAGCCAAATAAAAAGTGGCAGCACCGTTAAAAGCAGCCGGTGTCTGCCAATTAAAAGTATATGATTTTGACCCCGTGGAGGCAGCAACACCAGAAGAGGTTTGGGTTAAATACATTCTATTGGGAGTTGTTGAAGTAGTGGTTTGAATATCAGCATTGCTACCCACAGAAAAGCTTCCTATGGAAGAGGATGAACTCGTAGCAGAGTTTGGCAAAACACACAATTGAAACCCAAAATCTGTACTAGCAGCAGAACCTAAATTTAAGGTAAGCGTGTTAGATGAATTGGGCAAAATAGCATTTAATCCTCCAACCCTAGTAAGACTTAAATTACTCCAGGTAGTTCCACTTGTAATGGCAGTTCCTGAATGGCAACTGGTACAATTCCCTTCACCTGGTGCATTGGTATATCCAGAAGGTGCGCCACCAGAATAGGTATGAACCAATTCTGCAAGGCTCAAAAAGGTCATAAACAATAAGACCTTTTTTAAGAAAGAGGCATTAATAAGTGTTTTCATGCTGGCTTCATTTATTATCAAAGATAAAGATTAATATCCGTGCAAAAAACTTACAAGGAAATAGGCTAGCACTTAAAGCTTAATGGGTAGTTTATTAATTCTCTTGAGTGGACCACTGCAATAGTCTTGATGACAACTTACACAAGATGCGATCATTAAATTATAGTATTTAACTTGCTCCTTTGGATGCTTAAACATTTCTAAATAAGCCGCTTGATGTAAGCGTGACTTCTCAAAAAAATTAGGCTCCAACACGTTTGGATCTGTTGGTTCAACTAGGTAAAATTTAATGAACCTGAATTGCAATGAATCTAGGGTTTCATTCCGTAAAATTCTTTGCTTCATGCTATCTGCATTGATAACCATTTGACGCATCATCAGCGCCATAGGCTTTGCCTGATTAGGATCCATAATAGTTTCTTGCGAACAAGAGGCCGCAGAATCATTTTGAACAGTGCCCGCATTTACATCAGTCTGCTTTATTTGCTCGCGACAAGCCAACTGAACAATGAACAATACCACTAGGGCAAGAACGAATAATTTGTTATTTTTCATAAGACAAAAAAGACCATAGGATGATATCATCTTATGGTCTTATTAAAAGTTAATAATACTTATTTTAAGATAACTCCATTAGCCTCAAATACTAATTCTTTTTTAGGCTCCTTAATGGCTTCAATGGCTTTTTTATCTTCACCAGCATCTTTGGCATACTCTTTTAAATCTGCAATACTGGTAACTTCAACTTTAGCAATACCCTGCATAATAGCAGTTCTGCCTGAAGCATCTTTAGGCATAAAAAAACCATAATCTTTAAAGGTTACACGTAATGGGGTTCCACTTGGGTTTTTAATTTCCATCCAACAACCTTTTTTCTGACATACATCCGTTATTTCACCTGTTAGTTTAACAGGCATTTCTGTTTTATCACCCATTAATGCAGTTAATTCACTCACTGCTATGGCACTATCTTCTGTAATTTTTTCACCATAAAAACTAGCAGTTACTTCTGCATTTTCTGTTGGTGCAGTTTGCAATGAATCTGCAGCTGGCGCTTGTTGATTGGCATTGCCACCACAAGCAAATAAAAGGGTAGCACAGGAGGCTACTAAAAACATTTTTTTCATGTATCGTTTAAAATTAATTGTATAGTTGGATTAAACTCCAAGAAGCATGCAAAAATAAAATTAAATGCTTAAGATTAACAATAATAAAGCTTATTTATTTTATTTGGCTTGAACGCTAATAAAAAAAAACTATATTTGCTCCCACCAAAAAATGGTCCTGTGGCCGAGAGGCTAGGCAAGGCTCTGCAAAAGCTTCTACAGCGGTTCGAATCCGCTCGGGACCTCTAAAAACCTTCTGTGAAAACAGGAGGTTTTTTTTGTGCTTTAGGTATCAAATGTGTGTGGGCTGAGAAATATAGACAATAAAAAAGGGGCGCTTACTCAAGGCGCCCCTCGTTGCTTACGCAACCTTAATTATGAAAATTAACTCACTCGGCAAATTAAACGAGCTGTATTCAATTTTGTTTCATTTATTTGGTAAAATAATTAATTTTTAATTATTTTACGGGTAAAAACTTGATTTTCAGAAGATAATTTTAATACATATATCCCAGCTTCTAGTGCCGGTAATTGTATTTTTTGTTCAATGCCACCCTCAATAGCGAAATTAGGCTCATATAATGCAGCTCCAGACAT
>CANHDN010000142.1 GCA_947459415.1 Bacteroidota bacterium | reverse complement strand
GCAATGGCTTTACGAAAAGTGGACGATTTATGTGTAATGTCTATCATGTATGTTATTGATTAATTTTCCAAACACTAGAAGTATCGCTGAGTATTTCTTTTCCCCAAATTGGAACTTCTTTTTTAATTCTTTCTACCAAATAACTACAAGCTTCTGTGGCGGCTTGTCTATGCGAAGAAGATGTAAATACAAACAGGCAGATTTCACCTGCATTCACGAGCCCTAAGCTATGGTAAATATGCAAACAGGTGAGCGGGTATTTTGCAAAACAATCTTCCCTAATGGCTTCCAAAATAGGTTCAGCCATTTCTTTGTAACAAGTATATTCTATGGCCATTACTTGCCCAGTGTTTATTTCATCTTGCCTTACCTGGCCTAAAAATAGTTGATGTGCACCGATATTCTTTTTACTGCTATGTTTACTTATGCTTTCTGCAATAAATTGGCTCGAAATGGGGCCTTCAACAAACATTTGTTTTATCTTTTTAGCTTCCATATTTGCAGATTTATTGTGGCGAATTATTTTGTGTTTTTATAGTGTAAAATACATTGCTAAGTGCATTATAACAAAGCATGGTACCCGATAGCACATCTCCTAATTGTAGTATTATTTTTAATGCTTCGTTAGCTTGTAAGCTGCCCACTATGCCTGGTAAAATACCCAAAACGCCAGCCTCAGCACAATTTAAAACAGCTTGTTTTTTATCATTTTTAGGAAAAACATCACTGTATTGAGTTCTCAGGGGTTCGTGGTTAAAAACACTTATTTGTCCTTCATATTTATGGATAGCAGCAAATACCCAAGGTAAGTTAAGTTGCTTGCATGTAGCTTCAATAATATACCTTGTTTCTAAATTATCTGAAGCGTCTATTATCAGGTTATATTCTTCACAAATTGAAATAGCATTGCTAGCATCGAGCTTACTAGTGTATGCAATAACCTGACAGTTTGGATGCAGCGTTTGCAATTTATCTTGAGCAACTAAGGCTTTAAGTTTACCCAAATCATTTTGCCCATATAAAATTTGTCGGTGCAAATTGCTTGGTTCAATGCTGTCAAAATCTATCATGCCAATTTTACCCACTCCGCAGGCGGCTAAATATAAAAGACCAGGGCAGGCAAGGCCTCCAGCACCAATAAATAATACACTGGCTTGTTTGAGTTTTTCTTGTCCTACTATTCCAATTTCTGGAAGCATTATTTGGCGATGGTATCTTGCAAATAAATCAGACATGTTAACCTCCAGAAAAAGGTGGGAGTAGGGCAATTTCGCAATGACTATTTAAACTAATATTTTCAGAAACTATTTGTTTATTAACGGCATATTGAATGAACTCCTTAGTGAGATTAGGAAACATTGTTTTTAAATTTTCTTTGCAAGCATTTAAGGTGGGTTCACAATGTATTATTATACTAGAAGAGCCTATTATTTCTTGAGCAATGCCAAATGCGACAATCTTAACTTGGATTTGATCAGATGAGTTCATACTTCACAAATAAAGGAAATTTTTTATTATTTTAATTAACCAAATAGCTAGCACCATGCATCAGAAAAATAGAAAATTTTGACAGGTAAGTCTGTTTCAAGTTCAGAAATTTCTTCTTCAATTTCTATCAAACAATTTGCCTCCACAAAAGCGTTTAGTTTATATGATTCTTGTGATTCTAAAATTTTAACCAGATTACCCGCTGCAAAGCCCTTTAAAAAATAGCATAAGCCTGCTTTTTTTTGCATAGGTTTTTGAAGAAATATTTCATGAAAGGAAAGCGGTTTTAATCCTACTATTCTTCTTAGACAGGGAACTACGTAGTGGTAAAAGCAATTTAATACTGAGCCCGGATTTCCTGGTAAACCAAAAACATGTGTTGAGTCTTTCTTGCCATAATACAAAGGCTTTCCTGGCTTTTGTCTTATTTTATGAAACAAAGTATTTACGCCACTGGCTTCAAAGGCTTTTCCGACAAAATCAAAATCGCCCACAGATATACCACCCGTAGCTAACACGATATCGCAAGTACTAGTTAATTGTTTAACAGCTTCAAGGGTTTCTTCCCAATGATCGCCAATAATTAAGGTTTGAGCTACTCTAAAATTACCTTCTTGTAAGGCAGTCTGCAACAACAAAGAATTACTTTCATATATTTGACCAAATGCTAGTTCATTGCCTGGCTTCACAAGTTCTTTACCTGTAATTAATAAGCCAATGCTAGGTAATTTATAGGCTAAAACATGTGTGATACCTAGTCCCGTTAAAAATCCTATCATTCCCGAATTTAGCCTTGTATTTGCTGAAATAGCTAGCGCACCTTTAGGTAATTGTGAGCCTTGTTCTCTTATATTTAAATTCGCTTTAAAATTATCAGGATCAATCCAAAGTATTCCATTTTCTATCTTTACCTTTTCTTGCATGATTACCGTATCGGCATTTAAAGGAAGCGGTGCTCCTGTAAAAATGCGTTGAGCAGTGCCCGAGTGAAGTATAGATTGCAATTGATTGCCAGCCTCTGAGACCCCCTCTAGGATAATACCATTCAGACAATTAGTGTTTTGGGTATTGCAAGCATAGCCATCCATAGCAGATTGTTTAAATGGCGGGGTATCTATGGGTGAATAAATATCTTCAGCAATTACTCTTCCTAACATGGCATGTAACGACACTTGTTCCGTACCTAAAGAAAAGGAGTTTTGTTCAACGATTGCCCGAGCTTCTGTTACACTAATCATCCATTATCCTCCAATGCTAATCATGCTTCTGTTGGTAATTTTTTCTGGCACGGTATCTTGATAATTTTTTGGGAATTGTCCGCCTTGCTGTGCTTTTTTTTCCCATACAGATTGTTTAATAATTGGTAAAATATCTTGACCTTTTCTAAAGCGTTCCAACAAATTTGATTCTTCTACAGAAAATAAACAGTTCTTAATTTTCCCATCTGCTGTAAGTCGCAATCGATTACAACTACTACAGAATGGCTCACTCATGGTAGAAATGATGGCAAAAGTACCTTGCGCTCCCTTTACTTGATACTTTTTTGAAGTATCATTTGGCTCGTCGATTAATTTTGAGAATTCAAATTTGGTTCGAACCAAATCTAATATTTCATGGTGGGTTACCACTTGTGATTGCTCCCAAGCATTTCCGGTAAAGGGCATAAATTCAATAAAACGAATGTGCAAGGGTAGCTTAATTGTAAGGGCAATAAAATCTAGAATTTCATCTAAGTTTTTAGACTTCATGGCCACCATATTTATTTTAACATGCCTACTTTCTTGTAGCAGTAAATGAATGGCCCTCCAAACCTTTTCAAATCCTTTGCGCTTTGTTATTTGGGTGAATTTTACCGCTTGAAGCGTGTCTAAACTTAGGTTTACAGAAGTAATTCCGGCTTCAACCAATTGAGATAAATACTTATCAATTAAGATTCCGTTGGTAGTGAGGGTGAGTTGAATGGGTAGTTTTGCCAGCAATGATATAATGTCTGGAAAGTCTTTTCTAAGGAGGGGTTCTCCACCAGTTAGTCTAATTTTATTAATTCCTTGTTCAACAAATATTTTAGCAATTTCAAAAATTTCTTGGGCTTGCATCAAATGATTGTTTGGCATAAATTCCATATATTCATTTGGCATGCAATACAGACACCTTAAGTTACACTGGTCTGTGAGAGAGATTCTCAAATAATCATGTTTTCTACCAAGTGAATCAAGTAGCATTAGCGACCATTTTTGAAATTCTTGAAATTTCTATTTTTATTCTTGTTGAATTTATTACGGTTTTGATTGTTGTTGTTATTCCTGTGATTGGTAAATTTATCTTCACCTATCGCAGTAACTTTGCGCTGTTGCATGTTCTTAAATTGCAAATCATCACTTTCATTGATGCTTATTTTACCTTGACTCAAGCTTTCAAGATGATTCATCACTTCATCATCATTTAGCATTTCTAAGTTCCATGCTTTGGAGCTCATTTTCATAAATGATCCGATTGCATTTATATAAGCTGTTCTGGTAGGTCCTTCCTCGAAATCTGAAATTTTCTCAATCATTTTAGGCACTATTTTACCATAGAACCTAAATTTTATTTTTGATTGAGGGTATCCAAGTGGACCAGGTTTTGCTTTGATCGTTTCCGGGCTGGGTTTAGGGTAGGGTGAGTCTACGTCTAACTGATAATCACTCATCACAAAAAGATGATCCCATAATTTGTGTTTGTAATCTGCTACATCACGCAAATGTGGGTTCAGTTGCCCCATGAGTTTAATGATGTCATTAGCAATAATTTGACGGCGTTCGCGATTTGGTTCACTAACGGCAACAGCGATTAATCGCTGAATAATTCTTCCATATTCAGAAATATGCAATTTGCCTCTTTCTGTATTGTATTCTAAACTTAAAGTCATCTTATGTTTGGCAATATACTCTTAAATATTAGAAATCCCAATTAGCTCACTCGCGGCTGCCATTACCTTTTCTGAAGGATTTTCGCCACTGAGCATTCTTGCAATTTCTTCAACGCGCTCTTTTGAATTTAGTCGTTTGATGGCTGTTTGTGTATGTGCGCCCTCAGTACTTTTATAAACAAACAAATGTTCATCTGCTTTTGCTGCAATTTGTGGAAGGTGTGAGATAGCAATAACTTGATGAGATTGAGCATATTTCCGCATAACAGCAGCAACTTTTTGTGCTGCTTCACCAGAAATTCCTGTATCTATTTCATCAAAAACTACACTTGGCAACTCCATTTTATTTGCCATCAGTGATTGAATGCATAACATGAGTCTACTGAGTTCTCCGCCACTCGCCACCTTATTGATAGGTTGAACCTTAAATCCTTTATTGGCACTAAACAAAAAAACGACCTCATCTATACCATCACTATTGGCCTTATCAAAATCTAGCTCATTCAATTCAATTTCAAACTGTGCATTTACCAGTGCAACATCTATTAACAGATCAGATACATTTTTTTCTATCTCGGGAATAATTTTCTTGCGATTTTCTCTTAGTTCAAGTGCTAAATTCTTTGCTTCATTAGCCAACTTTTTTAAAGTTTCTGAAACCTCAATAATGAATGAATCCAATGAATTTATTTCATCAAGTTGTTTTTCGAATTTTTTTCTTAATTCAATAATTTCATGATTACTTTGAACCCGATGTTTTTTTTGCAATGCATAAATGCTTTGTAACCTTTGTTCTACTTGTGTTAGCGCAACAGGATCTGCAATCGTTTTTTCTGCTATGTAGGATAATTCTTGAGAAATATCTCGTAAATCCACCCAATTGCTTTCTATTCTTGGCAATAAATCTTGAATCCCTTGATGGTATTTAGCTGCATGTGAAAGTATTTGCTTTAAGCTCTTAAGTTGGTCTAACACTGCAGCGTCTGAACCTTCAAATGCATTTATCGCATGAACACAAGCTTGCTGTATATTATCGGCATGATTTAATTCGTCTAGTTTTTTTTCTAAATCTTCTTGCTCATGTTCAAGTGGATTTAGTTCCACGATTTCATTTAACACGAATTTCAAATAATCTTCATCTTGCTTAGCTTTTGCTTCCTTTTCAATTAATTCATCTAATTCAATTTGTTTAGACTTATAAATCTTAAAACATGATTTAAAAGAATTCTTTAAGGGCGATAAATTTGCAATGGTATCTATGACAGAAAGCTGATATTGAATTTCGTTTAACTCTAGGGTTTCATGCTGAGAAACTATGTCAATAAGCTTTATGCCTAGCTGCTTGAGTATCGG
>CANHDN010000141.1 GCA_947459415.1 Bacteroidota bacterium | reverse complement strand
ATTTTATATCTTGCCATTCAAAATAAAATTTATGAATAAAAGTTTACTTTCAATATTAGTGATTTGTGTCATTAGTTTTAGCAATAAATTATTTGCCCAATGTACACCAGACCCCAACCTAAAATCTACAGCTACCTTGCCAGCTGCATTAGATACTGCCTATGCGGGAAAACCATATACCCAAGAAATTAAATTTTTTATTACCAGAGACACCAATGTTTTTGTACCTCAATTGGGCACTAACTTAAATGCAAGAATAGATACTTTATGGATCACTGGTGTTCAAGGCATGCCAGACGGCTTCACTTATGCCTGTCATAATGCAGATTGTAAAATTTTGGGTGGAACTGCCGGTTGCGCCAGATTAACTGGAACCCCAACCCAGGCTCAAGTTGGCATTTACCCTTTATTGGTATTAATTAAGGTGAGAGCAACTGCCTTTTTAGGACCTGCGCCTATTAGTCAGAACGCTAATGACACCAATGCCAGATATAGCATTGTGGTAAGTGGTTTAAACAGCAAACCCGAGCTTAGCATGAGTGGTGAACCCATATTATTTCCGAATCCTGCGAAGGAAGAACTACAAGTTTATGTCCCTGAATTAGCTGGAGAAGCATCATTTGAGATCCAAAATATTCAAGGTAAAACTATGCAAATAGGAAGCCTACAAAAACAGGAAGTAACCCATGTATCACTGCTAGATTATGAGCCAGGAGTATATTTTATTCACATTCTGAAAGGGAATGAAAAATTAAGTAAAAAGTTTTTAGTGCAATAGCATACCAAAGACTCTTAGTTAACCAAGAAAACTAAGTAATGTTAACCCTTTTTGCAAAAAAGCATTTGAAATTTACCTTCAAAAAATGAGGATTGTGTTTTTGAATTAATATGCTTTATTTGTTAAAAAATTTAAAGCATTATATGAGAAAAAAAATACTGATTATCGCCAGCATTTTGGGTTTAAGTTTAGGACAAGTTTGGGCTCAAAAAGACAGTATTGCTGAAGAAGAGATAGACTTTAGCGCCTTTGCAGATGCAGAAAGTGCAGAAGGAACAAAAAGATATTGTACCAATAAAGTTTTAGGAATTAGTCCGAATAAACTGATCTCTATTGGCTATGATTTCCAGGGAAAGCATGACTTACAAACAAGTCATAATCCAAATTACGACAAGCAACAAGGCGACCCAATGGTATATCCAAATAGCAGCACCAGCTTTGGAAATGCATCTGGATTAAGGTTATTGGTAAACTATCCCATTATCTCTAATACCAAATTATTGTTAACCTTAGGGGCCAATTATTGGCGTACCAATTATGCGGTTGATCAAATGCCAACAACAGCCCAAGCCAAACCCTATTTAAGCAATGCACTTGAACAAAGAGGATTAACAACAGTTGGTATTAATTCTACCGTTTTTAAACCATTGAACGAAAAGTACTTTTTATTAGGATTTGTAAGTGCAGATGCCAACGGGGATTTTACCTTAGGTGATGAAAAACTAGGGGATTATTTAAGTCAACCAAAATATTCTGCCGCAGTATTTTTTGGAAAGAAAAGAAATGACTTTTCAATTTTAGCCTTTGGCGTTTCAAGAACATACAGGCCAGGGGCCTTGGGGTATATTCCTTTGATTTTATTTAACCATACCTTCCAAAATAAAAAATGGGGCATAGAATCTATTTTCCCAGCTAGAGCAGCTGTTAGAAGAACTTTTAATCCAAGAAATTTATTGTTTTTTGGGTATGAATTGGAGGGTCAAAGTTATTCTTTAATAAACAGAACAAATGATCCGTTTTTTAACAACTTAGAATTACGTAGGTCAGAAATTAGACCAAGAATAACTTATGAATTTGCACTGAGTGGGTTTGTATGGATGTCTTTGCAGGCTGGATATAGAATTAATTACAATTTTAATGTAGACATTGGAGATAATTTAAGATTATTAGGTTCAGACAACCCTTATTTTATAGACAACAAAATAAGTAATCCATTATATTTTCAGGTTAGCCTGAACCTAGTTAGCCCTTAATTATTTCTTCTTTTTCATTTCCAAACGTTTCCATACGTCTGTTCTACCAAAAGCGGCGATACCTATAAAACCTCTAATATTCATGGTGTTTTTATCTTCCATGTTTATGATACAATTGTAGGTACTGCCGCTTTCTGGGTCGTAGATAGTACCATCTTCCCAAAGGTTGTCACCTTTGTACTCGAAGCTGCTAAGCATGCGATACCCTAAAAGAGGTGTATTACGTTTAGATTCATCTGGGTTATTTTTATCTACTTTAGGTTTACCCTCTTCGTTGAGTGGCTCTTTAAGCCAAACAATTCTACCATAATAGTAGTTTCCAGATTTAATAATATTTACGCGGGCTTTTCCGCTACCTGTTTCCCAAAGTCCAACGATATCATCAGATTGAACCCCTTGGGCCGAGGCAAAAAATGTAAAGCTAGATAAAAGAATTCCAGCTAATAATAGGATGTGTTTTTTCATGGCAACAATTTACAAGAAAACTTAAATAATACAAATTGGTTTAGTTTTTATGATAAATTTTGAATAAAAATAGCTTAAAAATTTATAAAACATTCAAAATCATTGTTGATAAAAAACGAAAAATGCTGACAAAATAAAAATCAATAAAACCTTTTAAAAAGATAAATTTGCCCCACTAACGAGCATTAGAAAAATATACCAATATGCAAATAAAAGCTAATCACCGCGACGAGTTTATTTACCGTCACAATTCATCCATGGCAAATGATACAGAAGCCATGCTAAAAACCATTGGCGTAGCTAGTTTAGATCAACTCATAGATGAGACAATTCCAGCGCACATTCGATTAAAGAAACGCATGGACTTGCCAGAGGCACTAACAGAGGCTGAGCTCTTAGCCATGTTACACAAAATTGCCTCTAAGAATAAAATTTACAAAAACTACTTAGGACAAGGTTATTATGGCACCTTTACTCCTAATGTGGTATTAAGAAATATTTTTGAAAACCCAGGTTGGTACACAGCCTATACACCCTACCAAGCAGAAATTGCTCAAGGACGTTTAGAGGCATTACTTAATTATCAAACCATGGTAATTGAGCTTACTGGAATGGAAATTGCCAATGCTTCCCTGTTAGACGAGGGTACAGCTGCAGCCGAGGCCATGCATATGTTACATGCCGAAACAAAAAAGACAACTGCAAATAAATTTTTTGTTTCAGAATTAGTATTTCCACAAACCATAGATGTTTTAAAAACACGTACTGAACCAATTGGCGTGGAATTAGTAATAGGCGATCATAACACGGTAGTTTTCGATGAAACCTTTTTTGGCGCTTTGGTTCAATATCCTGCCGGAGATGGAAGCGTAAATGATTACAGCGAATTTATGGCAAAAGCCATCGCACAACATGTAATGGTTGCGGTAGCAGCAGATTTATTGAGCTTAACCTTGTTAACACCTCCTGGTGAATGGGGTGCAGATGTGGTAGTTGGTTCAGCCCAAAGATTTGGCGTACCAATGGGTTATGGCGGACCTCATGCTGGTTTCTTTGCAACCAAAGATGCCTATAAACGTCAGATGCCGGGTAGGTTAATTGGAGTTTCTATTGATAGCCAAGGAAACCGTGCTTTGCGCATGGCACTTCAAACAAGAGAGCAACACATTAAGCGTGAAAAAGCTACCTCAAATATTTGTACAGCCCAAGTATTACTCTCTATCATGGCTAGCATGTATGGTGTATATCATGGACCAAAGGGTTTAAAAGGTATAGCTGGGAGAATTCATGGCTTAACTCAAACACTTGCTGATGCATTAAATGAACATGGTTTAAAAGTTATCAATCAAACTTATTTTGACACCATTACAGTTTCGGTTGCCAATGCAAATGAGGCAGTTGCAAGCTGTTTACAAGCAGAAATCAATATTGCCAAGGTAAACGACACACATATTAGAATTTCTATTGATGAAACCCATTCTATTGCTGACATCAATGAATTAGCAAGTTTGTTAACAGGAAAATCTATTCAAAAGACTCAAGCAGAAACAGTAACATTAAAGGCCTCAGGTATCAATTCACGCAAAACTGATTTTATGACACACCCTGTGTTTAATTCATTCCACAGTGAGCATGAAATGTTACGTTATATCAAATTATTAGAATCCAAAGATTTATCACTTTGTCATTCCATGATTGCATTAGGTTCATGTACCATGAAATTAAATGCTACAGCCGAAATGATTCCGGTTACCATGCCTGGTTTTGGACAAATCCATCCATTTATTCCAAGAGATCAAGCTACAGGGTATACTCAAATTTTTGAAGAATTAACGCATGCGTTAAAAGAAGTGACTGGTTTTGCAGGAATCAGTTTACAACCAAATGCTGGTGCACAAGGAGAATATGCAGGACTCATGGTGATCAGAGAATATTTTAAGAGTATTGGTCAATCGCATAGAAATATTGCCTTAATTCCGTCATCTGCGCATGGTACAAATCCGGCAAGTGCTGCTATGGCTGGAATGAAAGTAATTGTAACCAAGACCTTAGAAAACGGTTATGTAGATATTGATGATTTGAGAGAAAAAGCCATTTTACACAAAGATAATTTGGCGTGTTTAATGGTAACCTATCCTTCTACCTATGGTGTGTTTGAAGAACAAATACACGAAATATGTGAATTAATCCATGAAAATGGTGGTCAGGTATATATGGATGGTGCCAATATGAATGCACAAGTTGGATTAACAAGCCCAGCCAATATTGGTGCAGATGTTTGTCACCTGAACTTGCATAAAACATTTTGTATTCCGCACGGTGGTGGCGGACCAGGAATGGGACCAATTGGTGTTGCAGCTCACTTAGTGCCATTCTTACCAGGTCATTCGGTGGTTGATATGAATGGTGGAGACAAGGCAATGACTGCTATTTCGGCAGCTCCTTGGGGTAGTGCTTCTATCCTATTAATCTCTTACGCATACATCCGTATGATGGGTACTGAAGGATTAGAAAACGCAACTAAGTATGCCATTTTAAATGCTAATTATATTAAAGCGCGCTTAGAAAACGATTATCAAATTATGTATACAGGCAGCAAAGGAAGATGCGCACATGAAATGATATTAGATACCCGTGTATTTAAAGGAGCTACAGGAGTAGAAGCAGAGGATATTGCCAAGCGTCTGATGGATTATGGGTTTCATGCACCTACTATGAGTTTTCCGGTTGCTGGAACCATTATGATTGAACCAACAGAAAGTGAACCTAAAGTAGAATTAGATCGTTTTTGCGATGCCATGATTGCTATCAAAAATGAGGTAAATGCTATTGAAAGTGGTTTAGCAGACAAAACAGATAATGTATTAAAAAATGCACCACATACAGCTTCTATGGTTATTGCAGAAGAATGGAACCATGCATACAGTAGAAATGAGGCGGCTTATCCGCTTCCTTATGTGAGAAGTGCCAAATTCTGGCCAACGGTAGGTAGAGTTAACAACACTCACGGAGATAGGAATCTCATTTGTGCTTGTTTGCCTATAGAAGCTTATCAAGAAAATTAGGATGAATCGTTTAGGATTTAGCATGACTATGCTAAATCCTAAACTCCTTATAGGTTTCTATTTGTAATAAATCTCCCACGCAAATTTCAGAAGCGATGTGGGTACAAATTATATTTTCACCGAAAAAAATTTTTGCGCCTTTTTTTCTAAATAAACTAAGTGTTCTAAGTGGCTCTGTGCCTGGCTCACCCGTTTGCTGATT
>CANHDN010000140.1 GCA_947459415.1 Bacteroidota bacterium | reverse complement strand
TCTTAAATAGAATATTCAAGGTGTTTGATTAACTAAATTTGTTTCAATACGAAAATAACGAATCTGCCTAATTTCTATTTCATACTTTAAATAGACTTATTTAGTACTATTCTTTAAACACCTGAATAACATAATCATTGGAATAATACATGCATAAATTTTGGTTCTAAAGTACCATTATTTTGGGGTGTTAATTAATACCTATTAATCAGTTTAATTTAGATAAAGTTTGTGTGCCCGCCCATTTATTGTAAATTTGGATACATCAATTCCTTTATTATTTGAGACTCGCCTTTTGCGCAAGTTACTTCGTAAATTGGACGGATAATACGCCTAATTTATTTTATTCCTAAAATAGGGCAATATTTTTTGTTTAAGATTGAAGATTTTAGTCTAAGATCTTTGAAGGAGATACACACTTTTTCCAAACGAATATTGAAGTTGTAAGTGCTATTATATTGATCGCTAAAGTTAAGATTTCTATTTAATGATCTCACTAAAAATACTTCATCAAAGGTATTCATATCGTTTTGTCTGCTTGTTAATGTATACAATTCTAAACATTTATTGTTGCTAATTATTATGGAGCTATTTAAAAGTTGTTCTAGGCTAATCTGATGGATTAAAATCGTTACGTTGTTGTCATTGGTTGACTTAGAAATTTTATCGCATTGCAAGATTAAATGCTTGTTTACTATTTCAATGAATTCCCTCAAATATTTTGCTTTAATCATAGTGCTTAAGTTATTTATTCTCTTATGCGATTTTAAATCTAATGTTAATTGTTTGGCAGGGTGTCTTAATAATCCGCTATTATCATTAGAATATACGGTAAGAATCATGAGGTCATTTTCTAAGATATAAGTACACGGATCCATTCCCCAGTATTCATTTTGTAACTTGTTTACATTTCCACGCCCTAATGAGAAAGGTTTACTAACGAGAATATCAACAATCGTATCTGCATTATTATGGCCAATTAGTGAACTATAAAACGAAATTTATAGATAAGCGGCATAGTAAATTACCCGTTAACCCAGGTATTTGAAGCAACTCACTAAAGGGTAGGAGTGAGGATATGGATGGTTTATGGTTGATAGGCATGGTTAGTTGAATTTATTTTACCCCTAAAACAGGATGATATTTCTTTTTAATAATTGTAGATTGAATAATAACACCTCTTAGCAGAATACGTACTTTTAATAAACTTAAATTAAAGTTGGATGTGCTTTGATACTGATCACTAAACTTCAAATTTCCGTTAAATAATTTTCCTAAAAATGCATCATCGTTTGTAATTGCAGTATTTTGTTTGCTACATAAAATATATATATCTAAGTTTCCAGTATTTGGGTTAATGATTGAATTATTTAAAAGTTGTTCAAGGTTAACATGATTAATTAAAATCGTTAAGTTCTGGACATTAAATGAGTCAGAATGTTGATACAACTGTAATGTTAATTGCTTATTGACTGTTTCATTAAAGTCATTCAAATACTTCGCTTTAATCATCGCACTTATGTTATCTATTCGTTTATGCGATTTTAAATCTAATATTAATTGTTTGGCAGGGTATCTCAATAAACCACTATCATCACTAGAATAAACAGTTAGTATCAAAACGTCATTTTCTATTAAATAAGCACATGAATCCATTCCCCAATATTCTGAATTAAATTTGTTTACATTTTCAATATCCATAGAAAAAGGCATATTAATCATAATGTCAACAATAACTTCCGAATTATTATTACCGATAAGTGAACTATACAACTTTTTAATTCTTTGAACTTTATAATTTCTCCAAGCATCTAATTGCCCAATAGGTACTTGTTGGAATTCATAGGTTATAGTACTAAAAAGAAAGAATGAATCTAATACTTGATTAAACAAGGTGTCAATTTCACCATTTCTATATAGTCTGAAATAACTATTAAAATCATAATTGATTATAGAACTATCGGGGACACTCACATTTGATTTGACAGATTTTCCATGTAGTTTAAGCTCATATAAGCTATTCCCCTTGGCGTTAAAATGATGAAAGCCGAAAGTTATAAATGAGAAAAAAAACAAACTTTTGAAGTTAAAAAAATACATAACGATACTTTTTTATAATTGATTCTAAATCAAATGTTATATCCTTTAAATTAACTGAAAAACAATCTACCTTTACTTTTACAAGAAAGGGGTCAACAATACTTTGAAAACCATGGTTATAAACGCCTGATGTGCTGCCTAAAGCTAAGTCATTATTGCCAACTGCTAAATAGACGATTGGCACTTTAACAATGTAAGTACTTTCAATACCAAGAATCGATTCGAAGTAGCAGTTTTGGGTAAGCATCTCATAAAACTTAAGTTTACCTATTTCCGAAAGTCCTGACAAGTTTCGATTGTTGTTGTTATAAATCGAACTCATTTTTTTGTTAATTATACTATCAAATCTTAAACTTACTAATGTATCAGTAAGTATTTCTTCAAATGGGCTGAGTTTTGTTTTTGTTACTAAACTTACAAACAACTCTTTAATACAAGCAGAATAAGGATCTTGAGTACTTGGAATCCATCTTAGAACTAATACATCATCTATAATATGCCAACTTATGAATCCATTAGCTATAAAGGCTTCCTTTGTATCAATCAGCGTGTCTATTGATAAATCAACTGGCATAGGATTTCCATAGAAATCAGTATACTTATATCGCTTATCTAAGTTTCTAACATAAAAAAAATTATTGAGTATAGAACTTATTAAGCTATCAACCTTTCCGTCAGAGAAAAACAATAGAGAATATCGGTTATCTGAAAAATAATATTCAGTAGAATCAGATATAATATTACGAACGTTTAACCTCACCTTGAGGTCATAAGTATTAGCACAAACATTGATGATTGGTAAAAACACCAGCATCAAAATTAAAAAGTACTTTATGTCTGACTTTATTAGCATGTTCTTTGTAAAATCTGGAACGAAACTCGTTTATTAAGTCTCATATTTTCTTCCAATTTAATGACACCAGTGCTTCCTATCATTTCTTCTTGATACTTTAACTTAGTTGATGCATAACCTTCACTTTCTAACCTGCCACTTGTAATTCTTGATTGAGTAATTGTTGGTGTTAATGAACCACTTGCCCCATAAATTGAGTGATTAATTAATAGTTGTTTTATATTGTTTGCTCTATCTTTGGATAAGGTTATATTATCAATTGTACCAACATCAATAGCTGTATGACCTTGTACTTCCAACTTTGTTACAAAGGGGCTATTAAAAAGAAAGTATGCAATATTATCCAGACTGACTCTGTTATTTCTCAAATCTGGATCGAAAACAGAAGAGTCGGATATAAAAAAAATCTCGCTTTCAATTATTGAACCTTGTACTGGTATATCCCATACAAATACAGCTGAGGTATTAAATCCTCCCCTTTCAAGATTCAAATTTCGTAAAGTAGGGATATCAGAGTATCTATTCAAAATTGGACTCGGGTACTTGAATGAGCCATTTGGATTTAAGGCTAAAAAGGATGATCCACCGGGTGTGGTAGAATCAGAAATTTCAGGTGCATATGAAGGAACCACATTAACTAAATTGGGGAAATAATATTGTTTCAAATTATTTGATCTCTCCAGTAGAAACTGGGTCCAATAGCTAACCATCTTATTCTTCTTATCTAAAACATCTTGATATGAGTCTGTATCCCTGATTGTCCAATCTTCTCTTGTAGGAGGAGTACTATTTGCTATAAATGGGGGAACAATAAATTTTTGACCAAGACTGTTTAAAGGAAAATTTGCATCTGGCTTAATGATGTTTCTTGTATTTAACGGATAACTAATTCCGCCTTTAATAACTATTTCATGGTTTGAACATATATACAATGACAATCCTATATTTTTACCAACAGTAAGCAAATCAACTAAAAGTGAATGAATATTAATATATCGCCAACTGTTTATTGTGCTGGAAATAATTCTTGCATCGCGAAAATTATGCACCCACTCGGTAATAAAATTATTATGGTAAAAATAACCATCTTTTTTTTTCCTTTCCACATTAATATCATACGGAGCTCGAGTTAATACAATTTTATCATTTGGTGTGAGATTATTTTTATTATAATATATACAGGAATTTTTGTAAATAGCTTTTGCATAACTATCCCCAGTTGAAGATCCACTAATAGCAATATCAGGAAGGGTTTGATTCAATTCAGCAATACTAGTTCTCATTCCATTAAAAAATTGATTGTAGTTTACAGTTGAAAACATGAAATTTTTATTAAAGTGATTTATAAGTGAATTATCATCTTTTCGCATAAATTCTTCCAAATCAATTTTAAGATTGGTTGGAGAATTTAGGTCAATAGTAAACGTTTTTATTTGCTCTTTTGAGTAACCTTTTTTGACAGAAATTGGAAATGGGTGAGTAACTGAATCAATTATATCATCTCCATAATAAATGTATTTAACAATTAATTTAACTTCTAATATTTTACAATTTACACCAGAAAATGTTAGTATAGGTGCTTGTTCTATAACTTCCATGCGCCAATTTTTAACCTCTGATGTACTACCAGCAGTAGCTGTATTATAGATTCCCATTTGAAAAGAATTTTAAAGGGGTTGATAAAATTTGAAAATTTTGAACTTCAACTGATTGGCCTATTTGAGTAAAGGCTTTAATACTTAAACTATTCTTTTTGTATTGCCTTCCACTATCGTCAGTTTCTATAGTTTTATCTGAAAATGTTATGTAAATTGGAAATTTTTTTATTATTGAGGTTGAATTTAATAATGACTGAACTATAGAGTTCAACTCGGATCTAGATAACATTAAAGTTAATAACGAATTCAAACTAACTTCTAGTTTAGGACTTATTGAATTACTCGATTTGTAACTTTCAATACAGTAAAAATTATCTGTAGAACTTTCATATTCACTCTTAACAAACGAATATATATTTGCATTTGCGAGAAGAGTATCAAAAACACTTACGATTGACTCTTTTGATGAAATTGCTAGAGTTATTATGGACTCTGATAGATTTATTGAGGTTGGATATCTTGAAAACATTACAATATCTCCGTCCGTGGCCAATAAAAAACCATACATACCAATCTCCGTATTTGAACTTTCCAAATAAATATCATCCTCAAAAATGAATAACACATTTTCTAAACTTGCATAGTTAAAATCTGGATTGATTCTAAAAATACAGTCAACCTCATCATCTCTTCGAATCTGAGTCATATTGACAGATGGTAGTGTTGCTGTCGATTTTCTTTTGCAAAATTTCAAAAATGTCACACCAGCAACTACACCCCCACTCCAATACAACGCTGTTTTTAATTCGCTAGTCCAATTATTATTATTGTCGAGATTGACAAATCTTTTTTTACCTGAGTAGCTATCCAATTTAGCTTGTTTGTTTATCAAACCTTTAGACACATAAACAATAGGCTCCGGATTATCACCATTACCACATGGCAAACTTATACCTAATACTTGGTGGTTGTTGCTTGTGGTTCCAAAGCCTGTGCCATCCAATATTAATATTGGCCAATTATTGCCATAATAATCTACGGTTGTTTGTACGCTGCTACCTTTGGTGAGTTTAACATCGGTTGTATTATTTGTTGCACTTGTTCCATAATTTTTAAAATAGTTAATGGAAAAATTAAACTCGTTTCTAATATCAATATAAACCTTGTTTTTATTGGTAAACTTAGCCAGGACTTCTGTAACCAAATTACTTTCCTTTTTTAGTGCTGCTGTGGTACCGGAGAAAACCTTT
>CANHDN010000139.1 GCA_947459415.1 Bacteroidota bacterium | reverse complement strand
TGTATAATATGGATCACCAGTACCTGGGAAATTTACTTGATACTTAATTAAATTCCATTTGGCTTTATTTTGATCAAGAACATTTTTTAGGTTAGTATTTCCTGGGTTACAAGGACCACAAGTAGATGAAGTGAAGATTTCATGCAACACCATTCTTGGTACAGTAGAGTTTACAATGGTAATCATTCCTTTTGCATTGTTATTTAATGAATCTCCGTCTGCACCTGCATTTGGATTACTAGCCCATACATCAATGTTGTAGTCTCCAGGAGTATTAGAACTAAAAGGAATATTATGGGTAAAATCATATGTTCCTGTGCCGCTACCAGCTACATTTAAACCAGTTAACAACATAGATTTTACATCTCCATTAATGGCATAATGTAATCTAAAAGAACTTAAGCTTTGTGAACCAAAATTGGTGATTTTACCTTTAATGCTGATATTTTCATTCTTCTTTTCAAATTTTGGTAAATTTAAACTGGTAATTTCAATATCATTTTCTGGCTGTGGAGCTGGCTTAAATTTGAACACATTCATATCTGCATAAGCATCATCAGCAGAAGGTGTAGACCATGCATAAGCAGGAGAACCTGGCACAGAATAACCAACTGTTCCATCCTCATTGTTAGCACCAATTGTACCTGTTATAGCTGATCCAATTTGATTTAATACCACATCAAAATGTTTACCTTCATAAATCATAATAGCCGCTGAAGCATAACTAGCGGCTAAATTGGTTACAGATAACCATTGAATTACGTGCACACGGTTAGGAGCAGTACCATAAGTAAATGAAACAATCTGATCTGGAACACCACCACCAGCAGCTAATTTAAAATCATACCAAAATGCAAAAATTGAATTTTTTGGTGCATTGGCATTAGGAAGTGTCATACCACTACCAGTATTAATAGTTTCAGCTGTGTTAAAGGTCATAAAACCATTATCACTTACTTTGTATGAGGTTACAGGTTTACCAAAGAAATTCCATGCAAATGGCAAAGTTTGATCAGCAGAAAACACATTGTCTTTTGCTGGTTCAATTAACTTCACAGCATTATTTCCTGTGGCCAATGAAAACTTGTAATTGTAGTTGGGGTCTTTTACACCCTTACTTTGAAGGGTATAATACCCTTGCGCCTGCACATTACCTAGTATACCTAAGGCAATAGCGGTTAAAGTTAGTAATTGTTTTTTCATGATTGTTTTAATTGTTTTTATGTAAGAATTTTATTTTTGAGTTGAAAGATATTTTCCTATTTATTATGTAGATGCAAACTCAACAAAAAAAAGGAAGAATCAAAATTTGAGATCATTTTTTTTAAAAAAAAGCGCGTATTTATGTTAATTCTTTGAAATAAATTAAATTCGATTAAAATATAAGTTCATGAAAAGCCTAGTGATGTGCATTTTATTCCTTTGTTTTGGGTCAATCAATTCTTGGGCCCAAAAAAGGTCAGAACACGATATTACCAGACCTTATGCTGATATTTATTTATCGAATGGGGAGCTAGTAAAAATTAAAACCGCTCCCCAAATCATTGGAAAGGTTATTGGTGTAATTGGATCTGATTTTACGGCCTCTGAAATTCAGGCTATGCCCTTGCGCAGTATCAATAAAATATCGGGTTTAACCATGGGAGTAAATTCTTATGGTGGCGCAGAACCTGTGTTTAAAGGAGCGCCAGGTGGCACTGCTTATTTTATAGATGGGGTTAGGGTTCGCAGTGGATTAGGATTAGCAGGATTTACCTATTAATAAACTTGGGATTAATTAAATTTTCCACAGAAAAAATTTGATCCCACTTATCTTGTGTAATGAGCGCCTGCTCTATCACTACTATTTGATGAATATTCTTTCCAGTTTTTAGCGCTTCTCCTGCAATATTTGCACAAACCTCATATCCAAAAATAGGATTCAATTGGGTTACAATACCAATGCTATTCATCACCATGGCTGCACAATTTTCTTCATTGGCAGTAATACCAACTACACACTTATCTATGAGTGTAATGATGGCATTTCCTAAATATTCAAAGGAAGTAAACATGGCAAAAGCAATGATAGGTTCCATTACATTTAACTGCAATTGCCCCGCCTCTGCAGCCATGGTAACTGTTAAATCTTGGCCAATAACATAATAACAACTCTGATTTACTACCTCAGGAATTACAGGATTAACTTTTCCGGGCATAATAGAACTACCTGGTTGGCGAGGAGGTAAATTAATTTCATTTAACCCAGTTCTAGGACCGCTGCTTAGTAGTCTTAAATCATTACAAATTTTAGAAATTTTTACAGCATTCCTTTTAAGGGTTCCCATAATTTGCATATAGGCACCCGTATCGCCTGTTGCCTCAATTAAATCTGGAGCTAAACTAACAGGTATACCACTTTCTTTTGCTAAATAAGCTACACATAAATCGGGGTATTCTTCTGGCGCATTAACACGCGTACCAATAGCAGTTGCACCCATATTCACTTCTAAAATTAACTTCTGTGCCTCTTGCAACCTGCATATATCTTCGCTAATGGTGGTGGCAAATGCATGAAATTCTTGCCCTAAAGTCATTGGAACGGCATCTTGCAATTGGGTCCTACCCATTTTCAACACATGGTTAAACTCCACTCCTTTTTTCCTAAAAGCCTGTTCTAAATTTTCTAGGATCTTTATATAATCTGTCATCTTCATATATAAAGCCAACCTAAAGGCAGTTGGATAAGCATCATTGGTAGATTGAGAACAATTTACATGGTTATTGGGATGTAGAAAATCATAATCACCTTTTTTTCTTCCTAAAAATTCCAAACCTAAATTAGCAATTACCTCATTTGCATTCATATTACAAGAAGTACCTGCACCACCTTGTATTAAATCACTTACAAACTGATCTTGATATTTCCCAGCAATTAATTCATCACAACCAAAGCAGATAGCCTGAGTAATCTCATCCGTTAAAACACCACAATCACGATTGGCTAATGCGGCTGCTTTTTTTACAAAAGCTAAGGCCTTAATAAAACGTTGTTCTCTTGAAATTGGGATCCCAGTAATATTAAAGTTTTCCTTTGCTCTATATGTCTGTATGCCATAATATAAATGGTCTGGAATATCTAATTCACCTAAGAAATCATGCTCTTTTCTAGTTGCTGACATAGCTTTAAATTTTCTCAATGATACTAATTTTCAGAAACACTTTAATCGAATGAACAAAAATAAAAAAAGGTTGTACATATGTGTATGCACAACCTTTTCTACTATTTACATGGAATATTACATATGCAATGCCCTATTGGCTGTTGCTGCTAAAGCAGCTTCTTTTACTGCTTCAGCATAGGTTGGGTGTGCATGACTCATTCGGGAAATATCTTCTGCACTGGCTCTAAATTCCATAGCTACAACCGCTTCAGCAATCAAATCTGCTACACGCGGACCAATCATATGAACACCAAGCACCTCATCTGTTTCAGCATCAGCTAAAATTTTAACCAATCCATCAATGTCCATACTAGCGCGCGCTCTACCCAATGCCCTCATTGGAAAAGAACCCACTTTATAGTTAGCACCTGCTTTTTTAAGTTCTTCTTCTGTTGCGCCAACTCCGGCTACCTCTGGCCAAGTATAAACCACACCAGGAATTAAATTATAATTGATGTGAGGCTTTTGCCCTGCTATTACTTCTGCTACAAATACGCCTTCTTCCTCTGCCTTGTGCGCAAGCATGGCTCCTTTAACCACATCACCAATTGCATAAATCCCTTTTATATTTGTTTCCAAATGAGTGTCTGTTTCTATCCTTCCACGCTCATCCATTTTAATCCCAACAGATTCTAGGTTCAAACCGCTGGTAAATGGTTTTCTACCCACACTAACCAAACAATAATCTCCCGTAAAACTTACTTCTTCACCTTTATCATTTTCTGCCGTTACTGTTACTTCTTTACCTGTATTAACAGCTGTTTTTACCTTATGATTAAAATGAAAATTAAATCCAAGTTTTCTAAGGCTGCGTTGCAATTCTTTGCCTAAGGTACCATCCATCGTAGGAATAATGGTATTGGTGTATTCTATAACAGATACTTGAGCGCCTAAACGTGCATACACTGAACCTAATTCTAAACCAATAACGCCGCCACCAATAATAATTAAATGCTTGGGCACCTCTTTCATACCCAATGCTTCTGTAGAGGTTATAATACGTGTTTTATCTATGGCTATGCCTGGCAAAGTACTTGGCTTAGATCCGGTAGCAATAATTACTTTATCTGTTTCAATTTTTTGTTCACTTTCTCCACTTACCAAGATGGTGTTTTTATCTATAAAGGACCCCAAACCTTTAAACACATCAATTTTATTTTTTTTCATTAAAAAATCGATTCCATCACAAGTAACTTTAACAACACCATTTTTCCTTTCAATCATTTGAGCCAAATCAAGCTCCAAATTACTTACATTAATTCCGTGCGTTTTAAAGTTGTGAGACGCATTATGAAAATGCTCCGAACTATCTAATAATGCTTTTGAAGGAATACAACCCACATTTAAACAAGTCCCTCCGAGTGTATTATATTTTTCTATTAGGGCAGTTTTAAAACCTAATTGCGCACAACGGATGGCAGCTACATAACCGCCGGGTCCAGAACCAATGATTGTTACATCGTATTTCATATATGAAAGATTTTGCTACAAATGTAATTGGAATCAAAGGAAATGAAAAAGTTTGTGCGGAATATTGTAAAGATTTCTTTAATAAATCGCTTTCCCCTAAACTTGCAACATGAAAATTTTACCAATTTCTGTGGTAATTATCACCAAGAATGAGGAGGCCAATATTACGCGGGCCATTACATCAGTTTTGCCTGTATGCGATGATATCATTGTATTAGATAGCGGCAGCACAGATGCCACCACCACCCTTGCTAAAAATTTAGGTGCGCGGGTAATAGAACAGGAATGGCAAGGCTATTCCAAGCAAAAAAACCTAGGAAATAATTTAGCAAAATACAATTACATTTTCAGCATAGATGCAGATGAAGCATTTTCTCCAGCATTAAGGCAGGAATTAGTTTCACTTTTTGATTCAGGCCAATTAAAAACCATGTACCGGGTTAATTTAATAAATCATTATTGTGGCAAACCTATCAAACACGGTGCTTGGTATCCAGATTGGCATTATAGATTCTTTGACAAAACCCAGCTAATATGGAAAGAAAATGACGATGTGCATGAGGGTTTAAGTTATGATGACCAAACAAGTAGAGCTAGTTTAAAGGAACACCTCTATCATTATACAACCCAAACAGATAGTTATTACCTTGCCAAGATGGAAAATTATGCGCAATTATATGCAAGTAAAATGGGTGCAAAAAATAAAAAAGGTGGCGTCCTGAAAGCCATCAGTAGCGCCACCTTTCGGTTTATTAAAGAATTTTTATTACAAGCAGGTTTTTTAGATGGCCAAGCCGGATTTAAAATTGCCCGGGCTCATTTTATTTACACCTATAAAAAATATTTGTATCTGGGATTATAATCCAAGTAACAACTTATTTAAATCAGCTCCTTGTGTTAGCAGTAAAGCCGGATTTTCTAAACATTGCTTTACTTTTACCAAAAACCCAACTGATTCTCTTCCATCTATAATTCTATGATCATAGCTTAGTGCTACATACATGATTGGCCTAATGACGATTTGCCCATTCTGGACAACAGCACGTTCTACAATGTTATGCATTCCTAATATGGCAGATTGCGGTGGATTAATAATGGGTGTGCTTAACATAGAACCAAAAACACCTCCATTGGTTATGGTAAAGGTACCTCCTGTCATTTCCTCTAAGCTCAATTTATTATCACGAGCTTTACCAGCTAATCTCATTACCTCAGATTCTACCG
>CANHDN010000138.1 GCA_947459415.1 Bacteroidota bacterium | reverse complement strand
TGCAAGAGATAAAGGGGATTTAAGTGAAAATGCAGAATATCATGCAGCAAAAGAAGATCAAGGCTTATTGGAAGCAAAAATTGCCAAGATGGAAGACCTGATTGCAAAATCAAGAATTATTGATGAAAGTAAATTAAATACAAGTCAGGTAATGATGCTTACTAAGGTGCGTGTTTTAAATCAGCAAACTAAAAAAGAAATATGGTATACCTTGGTAAATGAAAAAGAAGCAGATCTTAAAACTGGCAAAATTTCTTTTAAATCGCCCATTGGTTTGGGTTTAATGAATAAAAAAATAGGCGATGTGTGCGAAGTTGTTGTGCCGGCAGGTACTATTAAATTAGAAATTTTAGAAATTACACTTTAATACCATGTCGAGTGTTTTTTCTAAAATAATAGCTGGCGAAATTCCTTGTTATAACATTGCAGAGAATGAAAATTATTTTGCTTTTTTAGATATTAGTCCGCTTACCAAAGGGCATACACTTGTAATTCCAAAAATAGAAGTAGATTATATATTTGATTTAGAAGACGACGTTTATCTTGGCTTGCAACACTTTTCTAAAAAGGTAGCATTAGCAATTCAAAAAAGCATCCCATGTAAACGCGTTGGAGTTTGTGTTATGGGAATGGAGGTTCCGCATGCACACATCCACCTGATTCCCTTTTCCAGTATGTCTGAAATGAATTTCGCAAATCCTAAGCTCAAACTAAGTGCAAATGAAATGCAAGACATTTGTGATGCCATTAAAAAAGAAATAAGTTGATTAACTTTTCTTTTTTAACTTATTCGGATTTTGAGACACAAAAGCTTCCCAAGTGGAGGCTTTTTTTTTCGGTGGAATTTTTGAATTTACTGTATTTTTTTTTGCAGTGCTTTGTAATAGTTGATTTTGTGTAAAGTGGCAATAAGCAGCTGCAAGGCCGTCTGTAGCATCATAGTATTGCTTGTCAAATTCAAATTTAAGTTGTTTTTGTAGCAAGGCCGCCACTTGTTCTTTGCTTGCATTGCCATTTCCAGTAACGGCTAATTTAATTTTTTTTGGCGCATATTCATTTACGGCTAATTCTCTGCTCATGGCAGCAGCAATAGCAACTCCTTGAGCCCTTCCTAATTTTAGCATACTTTGTACATTCTTGCCAAAAAACGGTGCCTCAATCGCTAATTCGTCTGGGTGAAACTCATCTATGAGTCCTACGGTTCGTTCAAAAATCTTTTTTAACTTTAAGGCATAATCTTCGTATTTATCTAACTTTAAAACGCCCAAAGTGAGTACTTCTGCCTGTTTACCAATGGTATGTATTATTCCATAACCCATTACAGTTGTACCTGGGTCTATGCCCAATATGATGCGTTCTTTTAAAGATTTACCTGTGTTCAAAATCCAATTTGGTTTACGAGCATTCTATGCCTTATTTTGTCAAACATAGTTAATCCATTCAATTGTTTCAAACATTGGCATATAAACACCTTATTAAAGCTGCAAAAATTTTGTTTTTGTTGATTGTTTCAGTGTTTATAGTTTACAAGCTGTTTTATGCTTTCAAAATAAATGACCTATTTCAAAATTATGATATTAGCGAGCAGGTAGGATCATGGTTTTATATTTTAATTGTTTTGATACTCATGATACTTAATTGGGGTCTTGAGGCTGTCAAATGGAGGCAATTAATTTTAAAATTTGAGTTTATCTCTTTTAAAACTGCTGTGAAAGCTGTTTTATCTGGTGTTACTTTTAATATCATTACGCCAAACCAAATTGGAGATTTTGCAGGTAGGGTTATTCACCTACAAACCATGAATAAATGGCGAGGTTCATTGGTTACAGTTATTGGCCACTTTGCACAAGTAATTGTCACACTTTTTTTTGGTCTTTGTGCATTTGCCTATTTTGCTGAGCAATTTATTGATTTTTCATTTCTGCTACCCATTGGTTTTGGTGCGATCATCATTTTATTGTTTATTTTCTTGCGTCTCCATGATATTTATCATGCTATAAAGCATTGGCCTTTTATTCATAAAATAGAAAAGTATGTAAATGTTTTTGAGTCCTTTTCTGCATCGAATTTGTTGCACATACTACTCATTTCAATGATGAGATATTTGGTATACTTGAGCCAGTATTATTTTTTGCTGCAGTTTTTTAAAGTGGAAATAGATTTGGTTCCTACCATAGCTTGTATTATTGGTACATTTTGCGTTCAATCTGTGGTTCCTTCATTTTTGTTGCTTGAAATTGGTTTACGCGGAGCTAGTGCATTAACTTTTTTTACCATATTTAGTAATAACCAGGAAGGTATTTTACTTGCAGCCTATAGTTTATGGGTCATCAACATTTTGTTGCCTGCTTTATTGGGGATGTATTTTATTTATAAAGTTAAATCATGAGTATTTGGGTCATCATATGTTTTACAATGACATTGGCTTATGCCATGCTGATCCTAATTTATTATGTGGGTTGGCTGTTCATTCCAAAGCCTAAAATATTCCCAATTCATGCACCTAAACAGGGCTTTAGTATTTTGGTTCCTGCCAGAAATGAGGCACAGCATATAGAAGCTTGTGTGCAAGCTATCATAAGGCAAGATTATCCTAATTCTTTGTTTGAACTCATAGTGATGAACGATCATTCAACAGATCGTACTGCCGAAATTGTTCAAACTATAGCCACTCAATATCCGCAAATACATATTCGTTTAATACATGCAGAAGAACGAGGTGTAAGTGGTAAAAAAGCATGCATTACAGCGGCTATTTCTGAAGCAGTATTCGACTATATTTGTTTAACTGATGCAGATTGCACTCGAGGTGTAAACTGGTTAAATGCCATTAATGAATCGCTACAAACTAGGAGTGCTCAGCTGATTTATGCACCTGTATTTTTTAGTTCAAATAATTTATTTGAGCAATCACAAGCATTAGAATTTATGGGTTTGTTAGGGATTGGTGCAGCAGCCATTCAACTTAAAAATCCGAATATGTGCAGTGCTGCTAATTTAATTTTTAATAAAGAAGTCTTTTTTAAAATTGGTGGCTACACAGGAAATGAGAATTTGGCAAGTGGCGATGATGAGTTTTTACTTCATAAAGTGTTCAAATTGTATCCAGAAGAAGTGTATTTTTTAAAGGATGCTAGGGCCATTGTAGAAACTTCACCCAATGGTTCCTTGCAAGAATTAACCCAGCAGCGCAGGCGTTGGGTATCTAAAAGTACTAAGTATGAAAACAGGTATATCACTGCCATTTTAGTGGGAGCCTATTTGTTTAACTTTTCTATCTTTTGGAATTTTTTTGCAGCTTTTTATATACCTAGTTTATGGAAGGTATTCATGATTCAGATACTGGTAAAAATGGTTGCAGAAGGATTGTTGATACATGCCGTTCTCAGATTTTTTAAGAAAGGTAAATTAATAGTTTTGTTACCATTAGTAGAACCATTTCATGTTTTATATGTATTAATTATAGGTATTTGGGCTAACGTTCAAAATTTTACCTGGAAAGAAAGGAGTTTAAAATAATGCACGAAATAGATGAAGTAGAATTTGAAGTGTTAAATGTTTTATATTTTGTAGAGCCCTTTGAAAAAATACTTGAGGAGGTTTCTTTCCCTAGCAATATTGTGGCAGATGTGCTCAAAACTTTGATACACAAAAAATGGGTAGTGGCTATGAAATGGGATGAAGCCATACAGGATTATAAAAGAAGTTTTATTTATGATTCTGATAATATGCATGCCTATTCATATTTAGCTACAAAGGAAGGCTTGTTGGCACATAACGGGAGCTAATATGTTGCAAAAATGTAAGGGAATTGTGCTGCAAACTATACCATACTCAGAAAATAGTTTGATCCTAAAATGTTATACAGACACATTTGGTCTTCAGAGTTATATGGTAAACGGAATCCGCGCTAAGAATGCAGTAATTAAGCCTTCGTATTTGCAAACCTTAACATTAGTAGATTTAGAGGTCTATTACCAACAGAATAAAAATCTCCAGCGAATTAAAGAATTAAAATGCTTACCCATTTTGCACTCCATTCATTTTAACCCATACAAAAGAACAGTTGTCATGTTTATTGCCGAATTGTTGGGGAAAATTTTTAGAGAAGAAAATCAACCCGATGTGCAATTATTTGCTTTTTTACATACGGCTATTCAAATGATTGATGTTTCTGATGGGAAATTAGCCAATTTTCCGGCCTATTTTATGGTTCATTTAAGCAAGTATTTGGGATTTTTTCCAAAGTTGAATTATGATGATATACATACTGATTTTAGTTTACAAGAAGGTGTTTTTATCTCAAATGCACCTCATACAAAAGATTATTGCAAAGGAGAAATTGCCAAAGAACTTCATTTGCTGTTAAGTGTATCATTAGAAGAAGCCTTGAATAATACTTTGCACATTAGGTATCGAAAGATCATACTAGAAAAGATGCTTCGCTATTATCAGCTTCATTTATTATTATTTGGAGAATTAAAATCTCCTCAAATACTACATGATGTTTTTGCCGACTGATATACTTACTTAACAAATAGTACCCATATGAAATTTATTAGCCATTCAATCATTGTTCTTTTATTAAATCTATTGTCTGTAGGTGTATTTGCGCAAATTGAAATTAAAAATAATCATTTAACTGGTTCTTTGAGGCGATATGAAAAGCTCCAAAGTGCTTTTATTAGCCCTAGAAATGTAGATGTTTGGCTTCCTCAAGATTATCAATCGGATGGATCTGTAAAATATGCTGTATTATATGTGCACGATGGTCAGAATTTGTTTTATCCGGAGGTTTCGTTTTCTGGAACCGATTGGGGTTTAGATGAGCTTATGGATAGTTTAATGCGGCTCGGAATCATTCGTAAAACCATTGTGGTAGGAATTTGGAATACGCCAAGGCGCTTATTAGAATATACACCAGAAAATAAGTTGACCCAAAAGGATTCTACCAAGACAATGCCTCTCAAATGGGATTTAAAACATACCGCCATGTCTGATGCCTATTTGCAATTTATATTCAATGAACTTAAACCCATGATCGATTCGCAATTTGTTACCAAAGCAGATATGAAAAGTACTTATATGATGGGTGCAAATTTAGGCGGTCTTATCTCATTAAATGCATTATGTAAGTACCCAGATCAGCTAAAAGGGATAGCGGGGATTGCGATGCAGTGGCCTGCTAGTTTTCAAGAAAAAAGCGAATTGGAGATTCAACAGTATATAGATTATTACTTATATTATTTACCTAATCCTGCCTTGCATAAAATATATTTTGATGTAGATGGGAGTATGCGTAATGCCTGGAACATGCGTCAGCAGGCATACATAGATGAGCATTGTTTTGCTAATTCCTATAACAACTCAAAAAACTTTATGAGTTTAGTTTTTACAGATAACTTAAAACAAGAATCGGAATGGCGCAAAAGATTGGCTATTCCGATTCAGTTTCTACTTAAACTTTAACAATACTTTATCCAACATCCTAGTTTTTCGTGAGGTTTTCTCTCATTTTGCGAGCACTTTTAGCTGAATATCCGAAGTAGATCAGTAAGCCAAATACCAACCATAATCCTGCGCTAATAAGGGTTGGAATTGGTAAACTAATAATCATGGCACCGCAAACAATCATGCCTAAAATAGGCACCAAAGGAACCAATGGAGTTTTGAATGGACGCTCAATAGCAGGTTCCTTTTTACGCATAATAATGATTCCTAAACAAACCAATACAAATGCGAAAAGTGTTCCAAAGCTGGTTAAATCTCCGGCTACACTCCCTGGTATGAAGGCTGCAAATGCGCCTACAAATATCAAAAGGATCCAATTAGCTTTGTAAGGTGTTTTGAATTTAGGATGTAACTCATTAAATGCTTTTGGTAATAGACCATCTTTACTCATGCTAAAAAACACCCTGCTTTGTCCCATTAACATAACTAATATTACTGACGAGAATCCAGCCAAAATTGCAACCGTTACACTTGTTCCAAGCCACTCATATCCTTTCATGTAGGTTTGAAT